>NZ_JBHTMU010000015.1:0-96821 GCF_042679605.1 Litorisediminicola beolgyonensis | reverse complement strand
CGACGCGGGCCGCCGCGGCGCTTGCCGCGCTTGGGCTCCGCCGCGCTCGCGCCTGTGGGCGGCGTGCCGGAGGCGACCGGGATCTCGGCCTTCATGACCTTCTGCACCTGTCGCAGGAGATCGGCCTCGTCGGGCGCGCAGAACGCGATCGCTTCGCCCGAGCGTCCGGCCCGCGCGGTGCGGCCGATCCGGTGGACATAGTTGTCCGGCGTATCGGGCAGATCGAAGTTGATCACATAAGCCACGCCCGGAATGTCGATGCCGCGGGCGGCCACGTCGGTCGCGACAAGCACGCTCAGCTCACCCTCGCGGAAGGCGCGGATGGCACGGTCGCGCTGGCCCTGGCTCTTGTTGCCGTGGATCGAGGCGGCGGCGAAGCCGTCGGCCACGAGGCCCTTCATCAGCCGTTCCGCGCCATGCTTGGTGCGGGCGAAGACCAGCGTGGAGGCGCCGGGATCGGCTTCGAGGATCTCGCGCAGCTTGGCGGGTTTCGCGGCCTTGTCGAGGAAGTGGATCGACTGGGTGATGTTGTCGGCCGCCTTGCCGGGCGCCGAGACCTGCACCTTCGCGGGATTGTCGAGATAGGCGCGCGACAGCTCTTCCATCTGCTTGGGCATCGTGGCCGAGAAGAGCATGGTCTGGCGCGGCGTGCCGAGCGCGGGCGCGATGCGGCGCAGCGCATGGATGAAACCCATGTCGAGCATCTGGTCCGCCTCATCGAGCACCAGCCGCTTCACGGTCGAAAGGTCAACGGCGCGGCGCTCCATCAGGTCGATCAGCCGTCCCGGCGTCGCGACGAGGATGTCGGTCCCGCGCGACAGCGCATGGGTCTGGCGGTTGATCGACTGGCCGCCAACCACCACCATCACCCGCACGCGCCGCTCGCCCGAGAGCGCGCGGAGGTTCTCGGCGATCTGCTGCGCCAGCTCCCGGGTGGGTGCCAGCACCAGCGCACGCGCCGCTTTCGGCTGCGCCTTCACCGGGTTCTGGGTCAGGTGGTCGATGAGCGGCAGGCCGAAGGCCAGCGTCTTTCCGGTGCCCGTCTGCGCGAGGCCAAGGACGTCACGGCCCTCGAGCGCGAGCGGGATCGCTCCGGCCTGGATCGGGGTCGGGGTGTCGAGACCGGCATCGGACAGCGAGGTGAGGACGGTCTGCGAAAGACCGAGATCGGAGAAGGTCGTCAAGAAAGAGTCCTTTCGAGCCGCGCCGACACGAACGCCCGGGCGCGACGGAGATAGAGCCAACACCGCGGCCGGGCCGCGATGCGTCAGGGTGGATCGCAGGACGTCGGTCGAACGGGCCTGGCCCGGTCCGAACGCCTGCGATGTCAGAACCCTGCGTGAATGGGAACCGGAGGAAGGTTTGCGCTGGAGCGCCCCGTCTGTGGTCAAGGGGCGCGGCCTGCTCACGCGGCAGCGCAGCGACTGAGGGGGACATGCGCTCGCACGGCCTTCGAGTCAAGGGGCTGGGCCCTGATACCCTCTTTTGCAGCATTCGCGCATCGGATACCTCTGCGCTCGACGCAGTGCAAAGGCAGGCCCTCATGAAACCCATCCGGCTCCTCGCGGGCGTCCTGACCGTCGGCTTCTGGACGCTGGCCAGCCGCGTCCTTGGTCTCGTCCGCGAAATCGCGCTTCTGGGCCTGATCGGTCCGGGTCCGGTGCTCGACGCCTTCGTCGCCGCCTTCCGCCTGCCGAACCTCTTCCGCCGGTTCTTCGCCGAGGGCGCGTTCAACGCCGCCTTCGTGCCGATGTTCTCGAAGCGGCTCGAGGCCGAGGACGACCCGCTGGGCTTCGCCCGCGACGCGCTCTCGGGGCTTGGCTTCGTGCTTCTGATCCTGACCGCGGTTGCGCTGATCTTCATGCCGGCGCTGGTCTATGCCACGGCGGGCGGGTTCGCGGGCGACGAACGCTTCGACCTGACCGTCGGATACGGGCGGATCGTCTTTCCCTACATCCTCTTTATCTCGCTGGCCGCGCTCCTATCGGGCGCGCTGAACGCCGCCGGGCATTTCGCCGCCGCCGCCGCCGCGCCGGTCTTCCTGAACGTTTTCGTGATCACCGCCATGCTCGCCGCGGACGCGATGGGCGGCGCGGCCATCACCGCGCTCGTCTGGGCGATCCCCGTGGCCGGGATCGCGCAGCTTGCGCTGGTCTGGATCGCCGCGGACCGCGCCGGGATCCGCATCCGGCCCAAGCGCCCGGTCTGGAGCCCCGAGATGAAGCATCTCGTCGCCGTGGCCGTGCCCGCCGCGCTTGCCGGCGGGGTCATGCAGATCAACCTCCTGGTCGGCCAGCAGGTCGCGTCGAACTTCGAAAAGGCCGTGAGCTGGCTCTATGCCGCCGACCGTCTCTACCAGCTGCCGCTCGGCGTGGTGGGGATCGCGGTCGGCATCGTCCTCCTGCCCGACCTGTCGCGACGGCTGAAGGCCGGGGACGACGCGGGCGGGCAGCACGCGCTCAGCCGCGCGGGCGAGGTGTCGCTGACACTGACGCTTCCGGCGGCGGTGGCGCTGATCGTGATCCCGATGCCGGTCGTCTCGGTGCTCTTCCAGCGTGGCGCGACGGGCCCCGATGACGTGGCCGCCATCGCCACGGCCACGGCGATCTACGGGCTCGGGCTTCCGGCCTTCGTCCTTCAGAAGGTCTACCAGCCGCTCTTCTTCGCGCGCGAGGACACGCGCACGCCGTTCCGCTACGCCGCCGTGTCGATGGTGATCAACGCCGCGCTGGCGATCGGGCTCGCGCCGGTCCTGGGATGGGTGGCGCCGGCCATCGCCACGACCGCCGCCGCCTGGGCGATGGTCTGGCTCCTGTCGCGGGGCAGCCGCGGCATGGGCGAGGTCGCGCGCTTCGACGACCGCTTCCGGTCCCGCGCCTGGCGGATCGTGCTGGCCTCGCTCGCGATGGGGGTGGTGCTCTGGGTCACCACCATCGTCATCGGAGGCGCGCTGGCCGCCCCCGGATGGCGCTATCTGGCGCTCCTGGCGCTCGTCACCATCGGTATCGTGTCCTTTGCATGGATCGGACAGGCGCTTGGTGCGTTCCGTCTTGCGGAGTTCCGCGCGGCCTTCAGACGGAAACGGACCTGAGACATGACCCTGACGCCCCTCATCACCGCCGCGGAGGTCTTCCCCGAGCTTGAGCGGCTGGTGGCCAGCGCCGAGAAGGAAGTGTTTCTGAGCTTCCGGATCTTCGACCCCGAGACCAAGCTGCGCGATCCCGAACTGCGCGAGCGCGGGCTCGATACCTGGCTGGACCTCCTGTCCTGGGTCGCGCGCCGCGGCGTCACGATCCGACTGCTGATCACCGATTTCGACCCGCTCTTCGCCTCGTCCCTGCACCGCCTGTCCTGGCGGAGCGCGTCGCAGGTGGCCGACCGGGTCGAAGGCGATGTCCACGTGATCTGCGCGCCGCACGGGCAGCGGCTCGGCTGGCTCTGGATGGTGCCGCTCTGGATGAAGGTGCGCGAGAAGCTCAACAAGCTCCGCTCGGACGATCCGCAGCGCCTGACACCGCCGCAGCGCCGCACGCTCGAGACGCGCCCCGTTCTGAGGCCGGTCTCGATCCACCAGAAATGCGCGGTGATCGACAATGCCCGCTGCCTCATAGGCGGGCTGGACCTGAACGAGCGGCGCTGGGACGACCCCGATCACACCGGCGACGCCGAGGAGACCTGGCACGATGTCAGCGCCCGCGTCGACGGCCCGTTCGCCGAGACGCTCCGGCCGCATCTGGTCGATACCTGGAACGCCGCCGTCGAAAGTGGCGCGAGCGCGCTGGCCGGTCAGGCGCAGAAGCTCGATGCCGGACCGCGAAGCCAGGGCACCTCGGACCTGCGGCTTCTCCGCACCATGTCCGCCCCCTCGACTGGTCCGGCGGCCTTTGGACCGAAGCCGCGCTACACCGAGAACGAAGACGTCATGATCCGCCTGATCGGCGAGGCCGAGGATCACATCTATATCGAGAGCCAGTTCCTCCGGCACCGCCCCATCGTGACTGCCCTGACCGAGGCGGCGGAGCGCGCGGAGGACCTCCAGCTCATCCTGATCCTGCCGCCCGAGCCCGAGCGCATCCTCTTCGGCAAGGACGACGGCTGGGACGCCAGGCATGCCCATGCGCTGCAGGTCCAGGCCATCGACGCGTTGCAGGACGCCTACGGCTCACGGGTCGCGGTGATCTCGCCCGGCCAGAAAGAGCGGGCCGACCCCGATTTCGACGGCGATCTCCACGGCGCGGGGCCGATCTACGTCCATGCCAAGGTGATGCTGATCGACGACCGCGTGGGCGTGATCGGGTCGGCCAATCTCAACGGTCGCTCGCTGCGCTGGGACACCGAGGCCTCGGTCCTGTTCCGCGACGCCGACACCGTGCGGGCGCTCCGCGAGCGGCTGGCGACGACCTGGCTCGGCCCGTTCGGCGCGGATCGCGACGTGACCCGGGCCGAGACCTGGCGCGATGCGGCGGCGGCCAATAAGGATGCCCCGCCCGAGGAGCGCGAGAGCTTCGTGATCGCCTATCCGCTCGAGCGCGCCCGCGCATTTTCGCGCTACCTGCCGATCCTGCCCGCCAACATGTTCTGAGACGCGCGCGCCCTGCTCAGCGCCGCAGCCGCTGGCGCAGCCGCGCCCAGCCGCCGGGCACGAGCACCGTGGTGAGCGCGAAGCCCGCGACGAACCCGCCGATCTCGGCCACCCAGTAGAGCCCGCCCCCGAACAAGAGCCCGAAGATGAGCTGCAGGCCCAGGAGCACGCCGATCAGCGAAAACGCCCGGATCTGCGCCTCGCCCATCTGCCCGAGCTTCAGCCAGAGCAGGTAGGTGAATGCCCCGATCAGCCCGTAGATCGCCGGGAAGGCACCGAAAAGCGGGCGTCCGTCATCGAGCAGGAGCCCGTAGGCCAGCGCGCCTACGAACGCCGAGACGAAGAAGATCGCCAGCATCCGCCCCTGACCCAGGGTCTCGGCCACCATTTTGCCGATCGCCAGAAGCATCACGCAGGCGAAGAGCGTCGAGGTGAAGGCGCCGTGAACGAAGGAATAGGTCACGAAACGCAGAAGATGCTCGGGCGGCGCCTGCCGCGTCTGGATCATCCAGTCGAGCACCGGGCCGGAAAAAGCGAAGCGCTCCAGCGCCATCAGCCGCCAACCCACCGCCCCCGGCCCGCCGATCAGGCCGCGCGCCCCGAGCGAGAACGCCGCCTCGACAAGCACGATGGCGAGAAACAGCGCCACCACCACCGACGGCAACGGGTTCACGGGGCTGGCATTGTGATCGGGATCGAAGGCCATGGCCCCTCGCTTGACGCTGTCCGGGGCCATGGGTAAGCCAGCCCGAGCCCATTTGCCAGACGGAGAACAGCCATGTCCGAGGGGGTCCAAACCTCTCCCGCCTTCGCGCCCCGCGTCTTTTCCGGGATTCAACCCTCGGGCGGGCTGACGCTCGGCAATTACCTCGGCGCGCTGAAGCGCTTCGTCGAGACCCAGGAAAACGGCGTCGAGACGATCTACTGCATGGTCGATCTGCACGCGATCACGGTCTGGCAGGACCCCGAGAGGCTGCGTCACGCGACGCGCGAGCTCTGCGCCGGGTTCATCGCCTCCGGTATCGACCCCGAGCGCTCGGTCCTCTTCAACCAGAGCCAAGTCGCCGAGCACGCGCAACTCGCGTGGATCTTCAACTGCGTGGCCCGGATGGGCTGGATGAAGCGGATGACGCAGTTCAAGGACAAGGCCGGGAAGAACGCCGAGAACGCCTCGCTCGGGCTCTTCGGATACCCCGCGCTGATGGCCGCCGACATCCTCGTCTACCACGCGACCCATGTGCCGGTCGGCGAGGACCAGAAGCAGCATATCGAGCTGACGCGCGACATCGCGACGAAGTTCAACCACGATTACGGCGTCGATTTCTTCCCGATCACCGAGCCGGTGATCGAAGGGGCGGCGACGCGCGTCATGTCGCTCCGGGACGGCTCGAAGAAGATGTCGAAGAGCGACCCTTCCGATGCGAGCCGGATCAACATGACCGACGACGCCGACGCCATCGCGCAGAAATTCCGCAAGGCCAAGACCGACCCCGAGCCCCTGCCTTCCGAGGCCGCCGGTCTTGCCGAGCGGCCCGAGGCGCGCAACCTCGTCAACATCTACGCCGCGCTCTCCGATCAGAGCGTCGACGCGGTGCTCGCCGAAATGGGCGGCAAGCAGTTCTCCGAGTTCAAGCCGATCCTGACCGAGATGGCGGTCGAGAAGCTGACCCCGATCTCTACCGAGATGGCGCGGCTGATGCAGGAGCCGGACGAGATAGACGCGATCCTGCGCCGCGGCGCCGAACGCGCCCGCGCCATCGCCAGTCCGATTCTGGAGCGCACCTACGAAATCGTCGGCATGGTGCGCTGAGCCGCGCCACATCCCCGGTTCCCTGAGAGCCCCGCCGGTCTCGGCGGGGCTTTTTCACCTCGTGGCGAATCGCATCGAAGGCCGGTGATTCGGCAGGAATGTGGCAGAGCCCTGCGCGGACCTCGGCGCCGGACCAGCGACAATCTTTTCGGAGACGCCCCACTCGCCAGACCGCGGCGACAATCGCCGGTCAATTCGGGCGCAAATGCCGAATTCAGGCGGAAACATGGCGAATTGAGGTAGGGAAGTGGCGGGGGCACCGTCGCGGCCCGGAGATGCATCCGAGCATCCTCCGGGCCGACAAGAACGTCGCAGGTGGCGTTTCGTTTTGAGGGATAGTGCCATGGGATTTCATTGGTTCAGAGGTTTTGGAAAGCATCGCGGCAAGGACTCCCGCGGGACCCGCGGCCACGGCTCCGGTGGCACGGGCGGCAGCGATCACAGCTCGGCAAGCAGCACCAAGTCCTATCACAATGGCGGCGTCGAAGGCCGCTCGTTCGAAAACTGGTATGCCAAGTTTCTTGCGCCCAAGATGGCCGAGATCTCGCAGGACACCGCCTGCCACGGCGATACGTCCGGCGGTAACGCATCCGCCTCGAGCGAAACCGTGCTCGACCTCAGTAATGCCGGTGCGGTCAAGGTCCTGAACGTCACCACGGCAGCAGACGGCACCTTCTCCGGCAGCGTCGAGTTCTGGTCAGCGGACATGAAACCGGTGGGCGTCGGGCATTTCAACGGCGTCGACCGGATCATCGAACCCGAGGATACCGGCAGCCGGTTCTACACCGTCGACGATCTCCAGGTGATCGGCTCGAACGGCGCCGGCCAGCCGCCGAAGGTCGCGCTGGACCAGTTCATCGAGGATGGCGACGACTGCGTGCCCGGCACCGGCGGCACCAAGGGGTCCGGCACCGGCGGCACCAGGGGCTCCGGCACCGGCGGCACCAGGGGCTCTGGCTCCGGCGGCACCAAGGGCTCCGGCTCGGGTGGCACCAAGGGCTCCGGCTCCGGCGGCACCAAGGGTTCCGGCAGCGGCGGCACCAAGGGCTCCGGCTCCTGCGGCACCAAGGGGTCCGCTTCTGGTGGCACCAAGGGCTCCGGCGCGACGACCGGGTCGGGCTGCAGCTGGTCGGCGAAGTTCGACTTCGGCACCTCCTGCCTGCCGGACTATGTCCCGCATCTCGACGACGAGGCCGAGGACGATCCGTTCTGCGATCTCTTCACCAAGGACGCCTCCGAAGAGCTCGACCCCGAGGAACTGGACGAGATCGAGATCGACCCCGACCTCAACATCCTCTGATCTCTGCCCGTAACGATTGCACACAGGCCCGGCCTCCAGCCGGGCCTTTTTTCGCATGAAGGGCAGCTTCGCACCGAAGAAATGCCCGATTTCCCTGCGAGCATCGCCCGAGCCCCGGTTGCGGGCACGCGAAAGGGAACCTGCGCCATGTCCAAACGCTCCGACCGCCTTGCCGCCATCACCGCCACGGCCGAGGCCCATTTCGGCGCACCGGTGATCCGCGTCGACACGCCGGGCGGCGAGGGCCGGTCGAGCTGCCGGCTGCATTTCCCGGATCGCTCCGTCATCGCCACCCATCGTCCGAACTTCCGGCGCGCCCATCTCGAAGCCTATGTGCTGCACCGGCTGGCGCCGATCTGCGACGTGGTGCCGGAGTGCCTCGGCATCGTGGGCGAGACCATCTTCCAGTCCGATCTCGGCGACCGCCGCCTCAACCAGGAAATCGCCCGCGTCTCGCGCACCCGCCGCCGGGCATTGGCCGAAGAGGCGGTGATCGGCATCCATCGCATTCATGCCGCCGCCCGCCAGATCGGGCTCGAGACCGAGATGCCGCATCTGGGCGTCACCGCCGAATGGATCGACAATCTCGGCACCGCCTGCGCCGCGCTCGCGCCCTATTCTGAAGCCCGCCACCAGGGCGTCGATCTTGCCGCGCTGACCGAGGCGCTTGCGGTCGCGCCGCGCCAGTTCGTCAAATGGGATTGCCGCTCGGGCAATGCCGCGCTCGGCCCCGACGACCGGCTGCGCTGGTTCGATTTCGAATATGCCGGGGTGCGCCACGGCGCCGAGGATTTCGCCTGGCTCCTGGGCGACGAGGCCTGGCCGCTGTCGCCCGCGGACATGGACGAGATCCTGCAGGACAGTTTCGATCCGACCTGCGGGCACGACCGCGACGACTGGTTCGACTATCTCGCGATCTACACCACGCTGCACTGCGTCCAGCGCTTCAAGCTGATCGTGAAGGAAGCCGCCGCGCGCGGGTGGCTCTCGAAGTCGCGGGTGCGGAAATACGACGACGCGGGCGTGCATCCCGAGTTCGCCGCCCATCTCTGCCGCGCCGGGGCCCATTTCGCCGCGCGCCATCCCCTCACCCAGGCGATCGGGCGCGATTTCGAGGATGCCGAGCGCGTCTTCAACCGCATCATCGCCGACGCCGCCTGATCCCCCGTTGCCCCCAAGGACGCCCCTTCCGTGACCAAGCACGACCTGCCGCCCCTTCCCACCGACACCGCGCTCGAGGTCCAGAGCGTCAAGAGCCTCGCCGCCCTCGATGCGCTGGAGACTGACTGGGACCGGCTCTTCCGCCGCGATCCCGATGCCAATGCCTGCCTGTCGCATGCCTGGATCCGGGCGAGCTTCGCCGCCCGACCCGAGCGCGGTTTCGTGCTTGCGGTGCGCGACGCCCAAGGAACGCTGATCGGTCTTCTGCCCCTGAAGCAGCGCCTACACTGGAGCCGCAGCCGTCGCCGCTTCGAGACCCAGTTCGAGGCGGGCGGTCGGCTGTCGATGAGCCCCTATAGCGGGCTTCTTTGCGATCCGACGCGCGAAGACGACGTGCTCGACGCCCTCGCCTCCGCGCTTGCGGCGCGCCCCTGGGCACGGCTTTCGCTTCTCTATTTCGGCCCGGAGCCGCGCGCGCGATCCTTTGGAGCCGCGCTCGAGGGCGAAGGGATCGAGGTCGCCTGGCGCGGCTACCGCGATCCCGGGGACCAGAGCGACAAGCTTGCCGCGGCCCTGATCCCCCTGCCCGAGCGGCTCGAGACCTTTCTCGGCGCGCTTCCGGACCGGGGTCTCGCGCGGCAATACGCGGCGTGGCGGCGCTCCAACGGCCGGGTGTTCTCGGCCCACGCGGAACGCGGCGATGCGCTCGACACGATCGAGCCAGACTTCCTCGAGTTCTTCGATGCGGCCTGCCCGCCCGGCACGCGCGAGCGCTGGACGCGCTATCGCCCCTCGCTTGAGACCGCCGCCGCGACGGACAGGCTCAGCCTTGCCTGGCTGGAACGCGGCGGACGGATCGCCGCTGTGGCCGCGCATCTCGTCGATCCTGACCTGGGCGACACGCTGCGCCTCTTCTCTGCCGCGCCCGACGGGTCGGACGGCGCCATCGCGGGCTATTTCCTGACACTCAGCGTCATCGACCGGGCGATCTCGGACGGCGGCATGAGCTACGATTTCGGCCGGGACGCGGCGCAGATCGCCCGGCATTTCGCCTGCGAGCACCGGCCCGGAACCTATCTCGTGGCCGAGCGGCCCGAGGGCGGCGCGCCTTGTCTCGATCCGCGCGCAACCGGCGCGGCGCTCGACCGGATCGGCGGGTTTCTCGACCGCAACCGGATCAAGGACGCCCGGGCCGCCTGCGCGCAGCTTCGCACCTTGCACCGCTGAGATCGGGCCGTCCGCGCACAGGCCCTCTGCACTCCTGTCTGTTTCCGCACAAAGAAATCGGGCCTATTTCGGAGAGTGGATTTACCGGAGTAAGGACCATGTCCCAGCACGCACCCGCCGAGATGACGATCGGCCATGTCCACCTCAAGGTCTCGGACCTCGAACGCTCCATCGCGTTCTATCGCGACGTGATCGGGCTGTCGCTGACGCAGCGCTACGGCGCGCAGGCGGCGTTTCTCTCGGCCGGCGGCTATCACCACCATATCGGCCTCAACACCTGGGAGAGCCGCGGGCGCCCGCCCGCCGACCGGCGCCATCCCGGGCTCTTCCACACGGCCTTCCTCTTTCCCGACCGCGCGAGCCTCGGGGCGGCGTTGCAGCGCGCCATCGACCATGGCGTCGAGATCGAGGGCGCGGCGGATCACGGGGTCTCGGAGGCGGTGTATTTCTCCGATCCCGACGGCAACGGGATCGAGCTTTACCGCGACCGGCCGCAGGACGACTGGCCGCGCGATGCGGACGGCACGCTGTCGATGACCAACGGCCCTCTTGATCTTGCCAGGCTCCTCAGCGAAGCCGCCTGAACGGCTGGACCTCCCCGCGCTCGGAGCCTAGCGTCGCGGCGGCAGAAGGAGACAGGCGATGGCGACCGGCAGCAATATCCGCACCTATTTCGAGGGCCGCTGGCATGACGGCGACGCGCCGATCATGAACGCCGCCGATCACGGTGCCTGGCTCGGCAGCACCGTCTTCGACGGCGCGCGCTTCGTGAAGGGCAAGTCGCCCGATCTCGACCGTCACTGCGCGCGGGTCAACGCCTCGGCGGAGGCGCTGATGATCACGCCCACGCGGACGGTCGACGAGATGCTCGAGATCATCGAAGAAGGCCTCACGGCCTACGGCCCCGATGCGGCGGTCTATATCCGCCCGATGTATTGGGGTCTCGACGGCGACGCGACCGCCATCGTGCCCGAGCCCGGCCGCACCGGCTTCGCGATCTGCCTCGAGGAAATCCCGATGGCCCCCGAGGGCGCGTCGGTCACGCTCGGCCGCACGCGCTTTCGCCGTCCGGTCATGGAGGACGCCGTCGTCAATGCGAAGGCGGGCTGCCTCTATCCCAACAACGCGCGGATGCTCCGCGAGGTGCGCGCGCGCGGCTTCGGCAATGCGCTCGTCGCCGACGCGATGGGCAATGTCGCCGAAAGCGCGACCGCCAATGTCTTCATCGCCAAGGACGGCGCGGTCCTGACCCCGGTGGCGAACGGCACCTTCCTCGCCGGGATCACCCGCGCGCGGCATATCGCCAACCTCCGCGCGGATGGCGTCGAGGTGATCGAGACCGTCCTGACCTTCGACGATGTCGCGGCGGCGGACGAGGTCTTCCTCTCCGGCAACATGAACAAGGTGACGCCGGTGACCGGGTTCGAAGACATCTCCTACCAGGTCGGCCCCCTGACCAAGCGCGCGCGGTCGCTCTACTGGGACTGGGCCGCGAGCCTCTGATGGGCATTCCCGGCCTTCTGGCCATTCTGGCCGGACTTCTGGGCGCGGTGTTTCTCTACGAGCGGCACCTGTCCCGGACGCGGGACAGGTGGCAAAGGAGCGTCCCCCTCGACACCCAGATCGCGCTTCTGAAGACAGCCGGTCTGGAGCTGTCTCCCGGCATCGCGCCCGACGCTCTGCCGCTCGGGACCGATGCCTACGAGCGCGATCCCCTGAGGTTGCTGCTTCTGAGCTATGCAGGCTCGATCCCCGACGCGGCGCAGGAGCGGCCGATCTGCGACCGCGCGGCCATGATCGATATGGAGTGCATCGACGGGGCCGGAAGCTATGCACGGCTGCTCGCGGACATCGCGCGCGCCGGCGGCGTCGAGGCGACTATCGGCCACGTTGCCGACGAGGTCGACCCGGTCGCCGGCACATCGCGATTGCACTACGAGATCGGCGGGACCAGCCGCAGGCTCGCCCCCGCTCTCGAGGAGGACTGGGCCGATCCGGACACCGTCTCGGCCATTCTGAAGGATGTCGAGGCGCAGATGTCCGGAAGGTTGCTCTGGCTTCTGGAAAACGGCCAGGCGCTGGGTGTCTTCGCGATCAGCCGTGCCGGAGCCACCCGGATTTCCAGACTGCGCCCCGGTCTCCTGATCCCTGCCACCGGCTGATCGCCCTTCCCCTTGCCCGTCCTCCGGGGCGCTGCCATGATCGCCCCGACCGGAGGCTCCGAGAATGCGCAAGTTCCTCGTCGTGTTGGACGACAGTCGAGAATGCCTGAACGCGATGCGCTTCGCCGCCATGCGCGCAGCGAAGACCGGCGGTGGCGTGGCGATCCTGTCGGTCATTCCGCCGGACGAGTTCACCCACTGGATCGGCGTCGGCGACGTGATGCGCGAAGAGGCCCGCGAGCGGATCGAGGCGCATTTCGAGGTCTTCGCCAAGTGGATGCGGGACCGGCAGAATGTCGATCCCGAACTGGTGATCCGCGAGGGCGAGCCGGTCCCCGAGATCATCGCGCAGGTGCGCGACGACGAGGAGATCGGCGTTCTCGTCCTTGGCGCCGGCACCGGCAAGGGCGGCCCGGGGCCTTTGGTGACGCAGCTGACCAAGAACTCCGGCTCGCTCCCGATCCCGATCACCATCGTGCCGGGCGATCTGTCGAAAGAACGGCTCGAAGCGATCACCTGACGCGCGAACCCCCGCCGCTATCCTGACGCGCATGTTGCCGGACGTGGTCTCTCGGGCTACCCTTGATCCATGTGGGGGAAGGTTATCGCCTGGCTGGCGGTTGCGCTGGCATTGGTTCCGCGTCTTGCGAGCGCTCAGAGCGATCTCGCCCCGTTCGAGCCGCGCTTTCTCGGGTATGAGGACATCCGCTTCCTGCAGGCCGCGCTGATCGTGGACGGCAGCTATCGCGGCCCTCTCGACGGGGAGTGGGGTCTCGAGGAACAGGCCGCGCTCGCGGCGGCGCTCCCGGGTCTCGACGGTCGCGCCATCACCTTCGGCGATCTGCGCCCGCTCCTGACCGAGTTCGAGAAGGAGCGCGAGGTTTCGCAGTGGCGGGTCTACTATTTCCCGTCCAACAACTCCTCCCAGCTTCTGCCCGACGCGCTCCTGGCCTCGACCGGGGCCGAGACCGACCCGCATGTGACGCTGGAGAACCGCGACGGCAGCCTTCTGGTCCGGACGCTCTTCGCCAACACCGCGCGCACGCTCGAGCTTCACAACTGGCTCGCCGAGCATCACCGCGCGCCCGCGCCCTATTCCCGCGCCTATACCGAGCAGTCGCTCGTCACCCGCGCCACCTTTGAATCGGGCCGCGTCGCGCATCTCTGGTCCTTGCCGGATGCGGGCTATTACGTCTCGACGCTGGTGCAATACGACACCTGGCAGGCCGGACGGGGCGAGCTGATCGTGGCGAGCCTTCAGGACGGCAACCAGCCCGAGCTGGAGCTGCCCGAGACCAGCCTCCTGCGCGTCTATCTCGACGCCGCCCCCGAGGTCGGGGCCGCGCTGCCGGGTCTGGGGAGCCCGCGCGCCGCCGAGGCGCGGCTCGGTTCGGGCTTCTTCGTCAACACCACCGATATCGTCACCGCCGCGCATGTGGTGGATGGCTGCGAGCGGCTGGAGCTCGACAACGGCACGCACCTTCAGCTCATCGCCCGCGATCCCGAGCGCGATCTCGCTGTCCTCAGCGCCCCCGGGCGGGCCGGACGGTTCCTGCCCCTCAGCCGCGCCGCGACGCCGCTTCTGGGCGAGACGATCTATGCGCTGGGCTTCCCCTATCGCGCGCTCCTCGAACAGGGCCTGACGGTGACCAGCGGCAATGTCAGCGCCATGCCGGGTCCGCGCGACCCGGCGCGCAAGATCATGCTGAGCGCGCCGATCCAGCCCGGCAATTCGGGCGGCCCGGTCCTCAATCGCGCCGGAGAGGTGATCGGCATGGTCGTCTCGCGCGCCGACGAGCTGGCCTATCTGGAGAAGACAGGAACCCTGCCGCAGAACCTCAATTTCGCGGTGTCGGTCCGGCCGATCCTCGAATTCCTGGGCAAGGCGGATGTGCGGTTTCCGCTCGGGACCGAACGGGCGCGACCGATCCTGAACGGCATCCCCGTCGAGACCCAGACCGCAGTCGCCGCCATCCTCTGCTTCTGACGCCCAGGCCTATTCGCGCCCGCGCAGCCGAGCGGCGCGGTGCGACCAGAGAAGATGCACAAGCGCACCGAGCGCCGCGACACCCGCCGCGGGCCCGAGCCAGACGAGCCCCGCGCGCTCCAGCACCAGACCTCCGAACGCCGCGCCGAGCGCGTTGCCGACATAGATCGCCGCGGCATTGATCGCGAGCGCGACGCTCGCCTTCTCGCCCGTCAGGCCCAAAAGCCGGATCTGCTGGGCCGCCATGAAGGACCAGCCGAAGGCCGACCAGACGAAGACCAGCGCCAGGACCACCGCATCGGCCAGCGGGAAGGCCGCGAAGAGCGGCATCAGGACGATCTGCCCGATGCAGAGGATCGCCAGTGTCGACATGAAGCCCAGCCGGTCGGCCATCCAGCCGCCCGCGACATTGCCGATCACCGCGCCGAGGCCGTAGATGACCAGCGTCAGCGTGATCGCGTCCCGCCCATAGCCCATCTGGTCCGAGAGCACCGGCCCGAGATAGGTGTAGAGAATGAAGATCGCCGCCAGGAAACTGGCCGTGAAGAGCGTCGCCGCCATGGCGATCCCGTCGCTCAGGACCTCGCGCAGCTGCGACAGCCCCACGACCGCGAAGCTCAGCCCCTTGGGCACCCGGGTCCAGGTGAGCACGATCGCCACCAGCGCCAGCGCGGTCACCAGCCAGAACGCGACGCGCCAGCCGAAGGTGAAGGCGATCCAGCTGCCCGCGGGCACGCCGAAGACCTGTGCGAGGCTCAACCCGAAGATCACGCTGGCCAGCACCTTGCCGCGCGCCTCGGGCGGCGCGAGCCCTGCCGCCACGGCGGCCGAGACCGGTGTGAAAAGCCCCGCGCCCGCTGCCGCAACGGCGCGCCCCGCAAGGAGTGTCGTGGTATCCGGCGCCAGCGCGCAGAGCGT
Source organism: Litorisediminicola beolgyonensis (assembly GCF_042679605.1). NCBI lineage: Bacteria > Pseudomonadati > Pseudomonadota > Alphaproteobacteria > Rhodobacterales > Paracoccaceae > Litorisediminicola > Litorisediminicola beolgyonensis. The sequence goes on along the minus strand of NZ_JBHTMU010000015.1, from coordinate 81,674 downwards.
GTTTCCCACCGCGAAAAGCGCCATCGCCGCCGCGAGGACCCGGCGTCGACCGAAGCCGCCGGTGAGCGAGACCAGCATCGGCGAGAGGATCGCGTAGGACAGCGCGTAGATCGTCATCGCCCAGCCCGCGGCGCTCCGCGAGATACCGAGCGACGCGGCCATCGGATCGAGAAGGCCGATGACCACGAAGGCGCCCATGCCGATCGCGAAGTTCGACGCCGACAGGGTGACGATGACCCCGCCCTGCGGCATCGCCGCGCTCACCGTGCGTCAGCCATATGTGGGGTGAAACCGCCCCGCGGGTGATAGCGTGAAGATGTCCGCACCATCCGAGGTCACGCCGACCGAATGCTCGAACTGCGCCGAGAGCGACTTGTCGCGGGTCACGGCGGTCCAGTCATCGGCCAGAACCTTGGTCTCGGGGCGGCCGAGATTCACCATCGGCTCGATGGTGAAGAACATGCCCTCTTCGAGAACCGCGCCGGTCCCGGCGCGTCCATAATGCAGCACGTTGGGCGGCGCGTGGAACACGCGGCCCAGCCCGTGACCGCAGAAATCGCGCACCACCGACATGCGCTGCGCCTCGACATAGTTCTGGATCGCGTTGCCGATATCGCCGAAGGTCGCGCCGGGCTTGACCGCCTCGATCCCGACCATGAGCGCGTCATGGGTCACCTGGATCAGCCGCTCGGATTTGCGGCTGAGCTTGCCCGCGACATACATCCGGCTCGTGTCGCCATACCATCCATCGACGATCACCGTGACATCGATGTTGAGGATATCGCCGTCCTTCAGCACCTTCGGCCCCGGGATCCCGTGGCAGACGACATGGTTCACGCTGATGCAGGTGGCGTGCTGGTAGCCCTTGTAGCCGATCGTCGCCGAGGTCGCGCCCTCCTCCTCGATCCTCCCCCGGATGAAATCGTCGAGCGCCTCGGTGCTCTGGCCCGGGAACACATGCTCGGCGACCTCGTCCAAGAGCTGCGCCGCGAGATGCCCGGCCTTGCGCATGCCGTCGAAATCGCTCGCATCGTAGATGCGAATTCCGTCTTTGGTCAGCCGACCTCTGCTTTCTTCGTTCACCGCGGGCGCTCCGTCTTTCGACTTCTTAAGCGTTATCTAGTCGCAACTCCTTCGGGACGCCACCCTCCCGCGCCGCAAGGGCGCGATCAGAGACCGAGGACCGGCAGCGGACCCGCGACCGTCACCCCCTCGCGGTCGGCCGCGCAGCCCAGCGCCAATGTCTCGACGCCTGCGTCGCGCGCCGCCGAGAAAGCCTCCGCATAGGCCGGGTCGATATCCGCCGCGACCGCGACCGAGCACGCATCGGTGCGCGCCACGAGATAGAGAAGCACCGCCCGCGCGCCGCCCCGCGCGACCTCGGCCAGCTCGGCCAGATGCCGGGCACCGCGGGCGGTCACCGTGTCGGGAAACTCCGCCGCGCCGGTCTGGCGCGCCAGCGTCGCGGATTTGACCTCGACATAGCAGTCGGGCCGATCGGGACCGCGCAGCAGGAAATCCACGCGGCTGCCCGCGCCGTATCTTTGCTCGGGCCGGATCTCGACATAGCCGCCCATCCCCGGCACCCGCCCCGCCTCGAGCGCCTCGCGCACCACGCGGTTGGCGATGGCGGTGTCCACGAGGACCCGCGCGCCGGTCTCGATCTCGCTCAGCTTCCACGCCCATTTGAGCTTGCGCTTCGGGTCGTCATTGGGCTCGATCCAGACCCGCATTCCCGGCTCCGCGAGCCCCGTCATCGCGCCGGGATTGGCGACATGCGCGGTGACCTCGCGCCCGTCCTCGAGCCGGATATCCGAGAGGAACCGTTTGTAGCGGCGCAGAAGCGTGGCGGGCTGCAATGGGGTTTGAAAGCGCATGGGCCGGGCCTATACCTCCAGCGGAGCCTGCCGCCAAGGAGTGCCCATGCCCAACCCCACCGCAGCCATGCTGGTCATCGGCGACGAGATCCTCTCGGGCCGGACCCGCGACGCCAACATGCACCACCTCGCAGGCGAGCTGACCCTGCGCGGCATTGATCTGCGCGAGGTCCGCGTGATCTCGGACGACCGCGACGCGATCATCGAGGCGGTGCGCGCCCTGTCCGAGCGCTACGATCACGTCGTGACCTCGGGCGGGATCGGCCCGACCCATGACGACATCACCGCCGAATGCGTCGCCGCCGCCTTCGACCGACCCATCGGCATCCGCGACGACGCCCGCGCGATCCTCGCCGCCCATTACGCCGAGACCGGCAAGGAACTGAACGCCGCGCGGCTCCGGATGGCGCGCATCCCCGACGGCGCCTGCCTGATCGAGAACCCGGTCTCGGCGGCACCGGGATTTTCGCTGGGCAATGTGCATGTGATGGCGGGCGTCCCCTCGATCTTCCAGGCCATGGTCGCCTCGCTCCTGCCGAGCCTGACCGGCGGCGCGCCGCTCCTGTCCGAAACGGTGCGCGTCGAGCGCGGCGAGGGCGATATCGCCGAGGCCCTGAGCGAGTTGGCCGAGGCCTTCCCGGATCTCGCCATCGGCTCCTACCCGTTCCAGGAGAAGGGCCTCCACGGCTCGAACGTGGTCCTGCGCGGCACCGATCCTGCGCGGCTCTCCGATGCCTGCGCGCGGCTGCGCTCCGATCTGGCCGCATGATACCTGACACCGCCCGCCTGATCGCCGCCGTCGAGGCCACCTGGCCTCCGGCTGAGACGCACACGCTCGGCCCGGTCACGATCCGGGCGGGAGAGGGCGGCGGGCAGCGCGTGTCGGCCTCGACGGTCGACGGGACCGCCGACGAAGCGGAGCTACAGAAGGCGGAAGCGGCGATGCGCGCCCTCGGGCAGACGCCGCTCTTCATGATCCGTCCGGGCGACGAGGCGCTCGATACGGCGCTCGCGGACCGGGGCTACAGGATCAAGGACCCGGTCTCGATCCGGCTCTGCCCGATCGAGACGCTCACCGACCGCGCCCTGCCCCGCGTCACCGCCTTCGCGATCTGGGAGCCCCTGGCGATCATGCGCGAAATATGGGCCGCGGGCGGCATCGGGCCCGAGCGCGTCGCGGTGATGGAGCGCGTGACCGGCCCCAAGACCGGGCTTCTGGGACGGATCAAGGATCGGCCCGGGGGCGCGGGCTTCGCCGCGATCGACGGCGAGATCGCCTTTGTCCATGCGCTCGAGATCGCGGCCGCCGCGCGCCGCCACGGGCTGGGCGGCTGGATGATGCGCTGCGCCGCGCTCTGGGCCGCGCCGCTCGGCGCGCGCCGGATCGCGGCACTCGTCACCGAGGCCAATGCCCCCGCCAATGCGCTTTACGATACGCTCGGGATGGAGATCGCCGGACGCTACCACTACCGTGTCAAACCGGAGGACCAGACATGACCGACAGCCCCACAGCCCTCGACCTGCCGCCGGTGGACCCGCTGCCCGAGGCCACGCAGCGCTATTTCGACATCTGCCAAGAGAAGCTCGGCATGGTGCCGAACGTTCTGCGCGCCCATGCCTTCGACATCGCCAAGCTCGACAGCTTCACCGCGCTCTACAACGAGCTGATGCTGGCCGAGTCCGGTCTCAGCAAGCTCGAGCGCGAGATGATCGCCGTCGTGGTCTCGGCCACCAACCGGTGCTTCTACTGCCTGACCGCGCATGGCGCCGCCGTGCGCCAGCTCTCGGGCGATCCGAAGCTCGGCGAGATGCTGGTGATGAACTGGCGGGTCGCCGATCTGCCCGCGCGTCAGGTCGCGATGCTGGCCCTGGCCGAGAAAATCACCAAATCCTCCGCCGAGGTCTCCGAGGCCGACCGGCAGGGGCTCCGCGACGAGGGTCTCACCGACCGCGACATCTGGGACGTGATCAACGTCGCCGCTTTCTTCAACATGACGAACCGCGTGGCCTCGGCCACCGACATGCGCCCGAATGACGCCTATCACGCCCAGGCTCGCTAGCCTCGCGGCGCTGCTCTTCGTCGCCTCGCCGGGGCAAGCGCTGGAGCTTGCGCTGCCGCGCGGCGCCACGCTGACCGCCGAGGAGACGAGCGCGGGCGGGCGCTACGCACTGCCCACGGGCCCGTGGACGGCGGAGACCGGCCTGCCGGTCCGTCCGGTCGAGGGCCCGATGACCCGGCGCGCCTGGCGGCTGCCCGCGACGGGCGCGACGGTCCAGCAGCTTTTCGCACCCCTCCGCGACGCCATCCTCGAGGCCGGATTCGAGCCGCTCCTCGATTGTACCGCGCGGCAATGCGGCGGCTTCGACTTTCGCTTCGCGACCGAGGTGCTGCCCGCGCCCGAGATGTATGTCGACCTGACCGATTACCGTTTTCTCTCGGCCACCGGACCGGACGGCGCGGCGCTGTCGCTCCTTGTCTCGCGCTCGGCCACCGCCGGGCATGTGCAGGTGATCGAGGTCGGAGAGGCCATCGCCGAGACGACCCAGACGACGGCACCCGACATCCCGCTCCCCGCGGTGATCCCGAACGACATAGGTGCTGCGCTCGAACGCGACGGGCATGTGGTGCTGACGGACATGCGATTCGAAAGCGGCGACGCGACGCTCGGCGACGCGCCCGTCGCGTCGCTCGATGCCTTGGCCGAGTATCTGGCCGCCAACCCCTCGCGGGTCGTGCTGTTTGTCGGTCACACCGACGCCGTGGGTTCGCTCGACGCCAACCAGGCGCTGTCGCGTCGGCGCGCCACGGCCGCGATCGACTACCTGCGCGCGCGGCACGCGACCGATCCGGGCCAGATCTCGGCGGCTGGCGCAGGCTACCTGTCGCCTGTCGCCAGCAATCTCACCCCCGAGGGCCGCGTCGCCAATCGCCGGGTCGAGGCTGTGCTTCTGTCGACCGAGTGAGCCGCCTCAGCGGATCAGCGACTCGGCCAGAAGCCGGACCACCGTCTGCTGATCGAGATACCCCGTCACCCTGAGCTGCCGGGTCTCCTGGTAGCGGCGGATGGCGCTCCGCGTGCGCTTGTCGAACTTGCCGTCGACCTTGCCGGGATTGAACTGGAGAACCCGCAGCCGGTCTTCCGCGATCCGGCGCGCGCCCCGATTGAGACCCAGCCGCGCCTCTTCCGCCTCGACCTGCGCCCGGGCCTGCCGGTCTTCGGTCGAGCGTCCAAGCTCGGCGATCCGGGCCTGCGCCTGTCCAGCGAAGGCACCCTGCGGGAAGGTCGCGAGATAATCGCGATAGGAGGCGACGGTATTGCCATTCTGCGCCGCCTGCCACGCCTCGCGGTCGCGGCTCTCGGCGCGCTCGCGGGCCTCGGCCTCGAACCGGTCGAGCCGGTCGCGCGCGATATCGGCATAAAGCCCGTCCGGATAGCGCTCGAGATAGGCGCGCAGCTCGCCCGGACCGCCGCCCTCGCCGGTCCGCTGCCAATAGGCGCGATCTTCGCGCTCGAGCTCGGCCTGACGCCGCTGCGCCTCTTCCTGCAGCTCGGCGGCGCGGCGGCTCGCCTCGGCCCCCAAGCGCGCCACCTGCGGGCCGTCGAGATACGAGGTCACGTCCTGCCCGCTGGCCTCTTGCCAGCGCCGGATCGCCGCGCGCGTGCCCTGCCCGAAAATCCCGTCGATGCCGCGCGGATCGAAGCCCAGGAGTTCCAGGTCCCGCTGCACCTCGCGCCGCGCCTCGCGGCTGAGACCGAGGCTTTCCTCGGCCCGGCGGGCATCGCGGAACGGATCGGCCTCAATCGCCGCGATCCGGCTCCGCGCCTCGGAGGCATGCCGCCCCTGCGGGAACGCCGCGAGGTAGTCGCGATAGGCCGTGATCTCGTCCCGGTCCGAGACGGACTGCCACAGACGGTCATCGGCCGAGGGCTGGGTGTCCTGCGGCTCCCGCGACGGTGCCGGTGCCTGCGCGCCGCGCTCGGGCAGGAACACGAAGCCCTCGGGCGCATATCCTGCGACGCTCAACCCCGCCCGACGCGCCTCGGGCAGCAGCGCACGTCCCGGCCGCGGGAGATGGTCCGAGGCCAGCTCCGCCACGTCCTGCGCCCGCCCACTGATCACGGTGACGCCCTGCGGCCAATCGGTCTCGCCGATCCCGGAACGCATGCCCTCCACCTGAGCCCCGTCGAGCGTGCCCAGCATCAGGACGGCGCGCCCGGGATACTCGGCCAGCAGACCAGTCACCGCCGAAAGCGCGAGCCCCTCGGTCACCGCCCCGGCAAAGTCGGAAATGTCGCTCTCCGGCGCCAGGAGATAGGTCTCGGTCGCGCTGTGCACGAAGCGCCCGCTCAGCACCACGGCCACCCGGTCGGTCGCCTCGTCGATATCCGACATGAACCCGGCCAGTGCCGCGCGCAGCTCGTCCTGGCTGGCGCGCGTGACCAGCGCCACCTCGGCGCCCTGCGCAAGCAGCGGGTCTTCCGCCGCGCGGAGCCCCGAGCCGGCGCCGAACCGCTCGATGAAGGAGACGGGCCGCCCCTCGACCATGAAGACATCGGTCTCCGCAAGGGCGAGCCCCGGAACGGTTGCGAGCACCAGGGCGATGGTTCGGGCAAGAGCTGTCATGTCGGATCTTTCCTTGTCGCTTTTCCGGATAGCTGGAGCGCGCCCCGTGGCTAGGCAATAACAACCGACCGTTATCGGGGTTTTTTCGGTCCGCTCGCCGTCAGTCGTAGCTGCGCGTATCCTCGATCACCACGCCGTCCCGCGGCAGCTCTCCGGGCGCGACGATCTCGACCGTGCCACGCAGCTTCAGGACCTCCGCGACACTCGCCTCATAGGCGCTCGCGTCCTGCGCCTCGGTCTCGATCCGCACCGTCATGGTGTCCGCCTCGCCCGCGCGGCCCGCGATCACCCGCGCCCGCGCGATCTCGGGATGGCGCGCGACAAGCTGGGCGACCTGCTCGGGCCGCACGAACATGCCCTTGATCTTGGTGGTCTGGTCGGCCCGTCCCATCCACCCCTTGATCCGCATGTTGCTGCGCCCGCAGGGGCTGACCCCGGGCAGAACGGCCGACAGATCGCCGGTCGCGAAGCGGATCAGCGGGTAATCGGGATTGAGCGCGGTCACCACGACCTCGCCGACCTCGCCCTCGGGCACCGGATCGCCGGTCCCGGGCGTGACGATCTCGACGATCACGCCCTCGTCGACGATCATCCCCTCCATCGCCGGGCTCTCATAGGCGATATTGCCGAGATCGGCGGTCGCGTAGCATTGCAGGCAAGAGATCCCCCGGTCGGCATACCAGCTACGAAGCGTCGGAAAGAGCGCGCCGCCCGACACCGCCGCGCGGGCGATCCCGAGGGACAGTCCCATCTCGTCCGCCTTCTCGAGGATGATCTTCAGGTAATCCGGCGTCCCGGCATAGGCGGTGACCCCCACATCGCTGGCCGCGCGCGCCTGCAACTCGGTCTGCCCGGTGCCCGCGGGCAGCACCTTGGCCCCAACCGCCCGCGCACCGTTCTCGAAAATCATGCCCGCGGGCGTCAGGTGATAGCCGAAGCAGTTCTGCACGATGTCGCCCGGCCCGATCCCGCAGGCATTGAGAAAGCGCCCGAGCCGCCACCAGTCATGCGAGATGCCGCCCGGCTCGTAGATCGGCCCGGGCGACTGGAAGACATGCGCGACGTTCTGGACCGGAAGCCCGCCGAAGGGCGGCGTCTCGGCCTGCCGCGCCGAGAGCTCGGACTTGCGCAGGACCGGCAGGTCCGCGAGCGCGGCCAGATCATCGAGCGCGCCCAACCCGTGCTGGGCCAGCCGCGCGTTCAGCGCCTCGAGCTGCGCAGCGGCGCGGGCGTCGGCGCTGCGGGTTTCCAGGTCGTCGTAATAGGTCGTCATCGCGCCCTCCTTCACTCTCCGCTCAAATCCGCCACGCGCCCCACCGGAGCGGGCGGCCCGGGATGGCATCGGCCAGCGCCGCGCACAGCGCCGCGTCGATCTGGGGCAGACGCGGCCAGTTCCAAAGCGCCAGCCCGCACGAGGCCAGGATGAAGGCCTCCCCGCGCACCCAGTCATTGACACCGCTCGCGCCCTCGCAGGCCGGGCAGAGCGCGGCCCCATCGTCGAACCGCTCCGCATCGGCGGCGCTGCCGAGCAGGTCGACGATCTCGCCGCGCCGATCGTGATCCGGACCGACCGCGAGCCCGCAGCGCGGGCAGGTCAGACCCTCGCTCATCAAGGCGCCGACATTCATGAAGGGCGACGGGTAGAGCTCCACCCCGTTTCTCGTCAGGCCAGACAGCTCGGGCGCGGCCTGCAGCACGCGCGGCCCCGGCGCAATGGCCGCGGCCCGCCCGTGCCCAGGCGCCGCACCGGGCGATACCTCCCCCAGGAGCCCCTCGTCCTGCAGCCTCTCGCAGGCCGCCTGCACCCCGTCCGCCGCGTCCGCGGAGGGCGGTCCCAGAACCCCCAGATATCGAACGTGATCGCTCACGCCAGCCAGCGCTTCCGGCGGCGATAGGAGCGCACGTCGCGGAAGCTCTTGCGCCCCTCCTCGGACATGCCGAGGTAGAATTCCTTCACGTCTGGGTTCTCGCGCAGGCTCTCGGCGCTGCCTTCCATCACCACCCGCCCGGATTCGAGGATGTAGCCGGTATGGGCGTAGCGCAGCGCCACGTTGGTGTTCTGCTCGGCCAGAAGGAAGGACACGCCCTCGCCCTCGTTCACCGCGCGCACGATCTCGAAGATCTGCTCCACGAGCTGCGGCGCAAGGCCCATGGACGGCTCGTCGAGAAGGATGGTCTCGGGGCGCGACATCAGCGCCCGCCCGATCGCGCACATCTGCTGCTCGCCGCCCGAGGTATAGCCCGCCTGGCTCTTCCGCCGCTCCTTGAGCCGCGGGAAATAGGTGTAGACCATCTCGAGATCGGCCTCGATCGCCGCCTTGCCGTCGCCGCGGGTATAGGCCCCGGTCAAGAGGTTCTCCTCGACGGTCAGGTGCTCGAAACAGTGCCGGCCCTCCATCACCTGGATGACGCCCTTCTTCACCAGCGCCGCCGGATCGAGATGCGCGACCCGCTCGCCGCGATAGAGGATCGTGCCCTTGGTCACCTCGCCGCGCTCCGAATGCAGGAGGTTCGAGATCGCCTTCAGGGTCGTGGTCTTGCCCGCGCCGTTGCCGCCCAGAAGCGCGGTAATCCCGCCCTCGCGCACGGTGAGCGAGACGCCCTTCAACACGAGGATCACGTGGTTGTAGATCACCTCGATATTGTTGACTTCCAACAGGGGGGCCTTGCCCGCCGCCGCATCCGCCATGCCTCTCCTCCCGCGTGTCCCACGTGGCCCGGCCGGGCGGACCCCATGGCTTCTTCTTTTTGAAAATACGCAACCCGGCGGCGACGCCCGCGCCGCCGCCGGAGATGAGGCGCGTCAGCCCTCGCAGCCCTCGTTCACCGGCCAGGGCGCGTTGGCGTCGGCATATTCCTGCGCCTTCTCGCCGATCAGGCCCTGGTAGTCCTCGAGATCCGCGCTCAGGAGGTCGGAGACCTTGACGAATTTCTCGCCATCCCATTCCAGCATCCAGCCGCCGGAATGACCGGTGTGGTTCGCGCAGGAGGTCGAGAAGGGCGGCACCATGCCGGTCAGGCCCAGCTCCTCGATCCGCGCCTCGGACATGTCGATGTTCTCGAGACCCCAGCGCAGCTGGCTCGCGTCGATCTCGGCGGTGCCGTATTCCTCCTGCGCGACGCGGATCGCCTCGGCGAGGATCGCCGAGATCACGATGCCGCGCGAATAGAAGACGCCCGCCATCTCTTCCTCGTTCGACTGCGAGTTGCCCGCATCGACCACATGGGTCTTGATGTCGGCCATCACCGGCGCGTCGGCATTCGGGAAGGACCAGGAGATCGACTTGTAGCCCGCGCCATCGGCGCCGACGATCTTGAGATCCGCGTCATGGCCGGACCACCAGACGCCGACCATGTTCTCCATCGGGAACTTGGTCTTCACGGCCTCGGTGATCGCGCCGGCGTTCATCGCGCCCCAGCCCCACATCACGACGTAGTCGGGACGCTCGCGGCGGATCTGCAGCCATTGCGCCGACTGGTTCTGCATCTCCTTCAGGCCGACCGGGATCGGCACAAGCTCGAAGCCCATCTCGCCCGCCTTCTTCTCGAGAAGCGGCAGCGGCTCCTTGCCATAGGGGTGATCGAGATGCAGGAAGGCGATCTTCTTGCCGTCGAGACCGCCCTGCCCGTCGAGATATTGCAGGATCATCGAGGCCGCGTCCCAATAGCCCGCGGGCGTGTTATAGGCCCACTGGAAGACCTTGCCGTCGGCCATCGGCGAGAAGCCGTAGCCCGGCGCGAGGATCGGGATCTCGTCGACATTGGTCTTGGGCAGGACCTGCAGGGTGATGCCGGTGGACCAGGGCTGGGTTACGATCGCGCGGCCCTTGGTCTTCTCGTAGCACTCGACGCCCTTCTCGGTCGAATAGCCGGTCTCGCATTCCTCGAAATTCAGCTTGGCCCCGCCGATGCCGCCGTCGCGGGCGTTCAGCATCGCCATGTAATCGGCCTGGCCGTTCATCAGCGGGATGCCGGTCGCCGCGAAGGGTCCGGTGCGGTAGGCGAGGTTCGGAACGTAGAGTTCCTGCGCCAGGACCGGGCCCGCGGCCAGCCCGAGCGCGGCCGCGACCGCCAGTGTCTTCAAGGTCTTCATGATGATGTCCTCCCAAATGGAACTGGTCCCGGTTGTCCGGGGTCTGTTGGGCCGCCCGTCAATGCGGGAACGGCCAGATGATCAGCTTCTCCCGGATCAGCCGCCACAGCTGGTTCAGCCCGTGCGGCTCGATGATCAGGAAGAAAATGATGAGCGCGCCGACGATCATGATGTTCAGATGCTCGACCGTCGCCGACGAGATCGGCAACCCGAAGGTCGCGGGCAAGGTGTTCAGCACCACCGGCAGCCCGACGATCAGGATGGCGCCGAGGTAATTGCCCATGATCGACCCGAGCCCGCCGATGATGGCGATGAAGAGCACCCGGAACGACAGCTGGATGTCGAAGAGGTTCGGCTCGGCCGCGCCGCGCCACATGAAGACGAAGAGCGCGCCCGACACGCCGACGACGTAGGACGAGATCGCGAAGGCCGTCAGCTTCGAGCGCATCAGGTTGATGCCGATAAGCTCCGCCGCGATGTCCATGTCGCGTGTGGCCTTCCAGGTGCGCCCCAGCGTGCCGCGGGTGAGATTGATGCAGAGCACCGTCATCAGCGTGACCACGATCAGCACGACGTAATACTGGGTGATCGAGGCGGCCTGCGGCCCCGCGACCCAGACGCCCAGTGTCTCGATATTCGGGACCTGGATCGCGCCGCTGGCATTGTCGTTGTAGAGCCAGGACCATTTCTCGAAGAGCCAGACCAGGAAGAACTGCGCCGCGAGCGTCGCGATGGCGAGGTAGAAGCCCTTGATCCTGAGCGACGGGATGCCGAACGCCACCCCGATCCCGGCGCTGAACACGCCCGACAGAAGGATCGCGACCACCGGGTTCATCCACGGAAAGATCGTGATCAGCTTGTAGCAGGCATAGGCCCCCACCCCCATGAACGCGCCGGTCCCGAGCGACAGCTGCCCGGCGAAGCCCGTCAGGATGTTCAGCCCCATTGCCGCCAGCGCGTAGATCAGGATCGGGATCAACAGCGTCTGGAACGCGAACTCGCTCGCGGTGAGCGGAAAGATCACCCAGGTCAGGATCAGCACGAGCCCGAGAAGGATCGCATCCTGGCGCACCGGAAACAGCGCCTGGTCGGCCCTGTAACTCGTTTTGAACTGCCCCGCGGTGCGATAAAGCATCAAACATCCTCCGAAAGGATTAATGAAATATTGTTTCTTCTTTGGCGTCTTCTATGTAACTTTGCCACAGCTCCGTAGAGACAGGAGGGCGCGATGAAAGACGAGCTCGAAGAGAACCTCCGCCGCATGATCGCGGAGTCCGAAGCCGATATCGGGTTCGACCGCGACGCGGTCTTCTCGGGGCGTCCCGCGGACATGATGGACACCTGGATGCGGATGTGGTGGCGCATGGTGCGCGGCTCGCTCCCCGGCCCCCGGGGCTGAGGCGCGCGACGCACCTCTCCGACATTTGTCAGCACGTGACCGGCGCGCGCCGTCTGGGAACAGGCTGCGCGCATCTCAGACCCTCTCGATGATGCGCTCGCCGAACAGCCCCTGCGGGCGGAACAGCAGCACGATCAGCGCCAGCACGAAGGCGAACCAGGTCTCGGTATTGCCGCCAAGGAACGGCTGGCCCCAGTAGATCTCGAAGAGCTTCTCGAGGATGCCGATCATCAACCCGCCGATGATTGCGCCGGTGATGCTCTCGAGCCCGCCCAGCATCAGCACCGGCAGCGCCTTGTAGGCGATGACCTCGAGCGCGAAGGAGACACCCGCCCGCGCGCCCCAGGCGATGCCGGTCACGAGTGCGATGATCCCGGCGATGAACCACACCAGCACCCAGATGGTCTGCAGCGAAATCCCGACCGAGAGCGCCGCCTGGTGATCGTCGCCGAGCGCCCGGATCGCCCGGCCCATCCGGGTGTAGTTGAGAAAGGCCAGGAGCGCGCCCACGAGAAGCGTCGCCACCACCACGACGGTGATGTCGAGATGCTGCAGGATCAGAAGTCCGCCCCAGGGCTCGAGCACGAAGTCGCCCGTGGGAATCCCCAGCTCCTCGGTGATCATCACCTTGTTCTCGCCGCCGAAGATGATCTCGCCGAGCCCGATGAGGAACAGCGTGATCCCGATCGTCGCCATGAAAAGGATGATATCGGGCTGGCCCACCAGCGGCCTCAGCACCACGCGCTCGATCGCCACCGCGAGAAGGAACATCACGAAGAGCGTCGCCGCGACCGCGATCCAGGCCGGCACGCCCATCGCGTGCAGCCCCACCAGCGTCAGCGCCGCGAAGACCACCATGATGCCCTGGGCGAAGTTGAAGATCCGCGAGGAGCGGAAGATCAGCACGAAGCCCAGCGCAATGAGCGCGTAGAGGATGCCCGAGACGAGCCCCTCCCAGAGCACCTGCAACAGGAAGTCCGGCGCCTCGACCATCTCGACGAAGGGTTGGATCACGTAGTCATACATCGCGCGCACCTTCTTTTCGGTCTGTCATCCTGCCTCGTCCAGTATCCAGATCACTCATGCGGCACCCCCAGATAGGCGTCGATCACGTCCTGGTTCGCCCGCACCTCGTCGGGCGGGCCGTCGCCGATCTTCTTGCCGTAATCCATCACCACGACGCGGTCGGAGAGATCCATGACCACCCCCATGTCGTGCTCGATCAGCACGATGGTGGTGCCGAACTCGTCGTTCACATCGAGGATGAAGCGGCTCATGTCCTCCTTCTCCTCGACATTCATGCCCGCCATCGGCTCGTCGAGCAGCAGGAGCGTCGGCTCCGCCGCCAGCGCCCGGGCCAGCTCCACCCGCTTCTTGAGACCATAGGGCAGCCGCCCGACCGGCGTCTTGCGGATCGCCTGGATCTCGAGAAAGTCGATCACCTTCTCGACGATCTCGCGATTGGCGACCTCCTCGCGCTGCGCGCCCCCCCACCAGAGCGCCTGGCTCAGGATGCCCGAATGCATATGCGTGAGCCGCCCGGTCATGACGTTGTCGAGGACCGTCATGCCCTCGAAAAGCGCGATGTTCTGGAAGGTCCGCGCGACGCCCGTGCGCGCGACCTCGTAGGGTTTCATCGCCGGGCGCGGCGCGCCGCGGAACAGGATCTCCCCCTCGGACGCGGTATAGAAGCCCGAGATGATGTTCAGCATCGAGGATTTCCCGGCCCCGTTCGGCCCGATGATGGCGCGGATCTCGCCTTCGCGGATGTCGAAGGAGATGTCCTGAATCGCCACCACCCCGCCGAAACGCAGGGTGATGTTGCGCATCTCCATCAACACGCCGCCGATCTGTCGACCATCGGCCGTGGTGTAGCCCTCGGTATCCTTCACGCCCGACCCCGCCGCTTCTTCTTTTCGCAAATACGCGAGGCCCCGCCCGACGCCCATGCCACGGCCCCGGAGCGAAGCGCCCCTGCGGGATGGCGGGCGGGGTGTCGCCGCAGGCGCACGTCGCCCGTCATTCCGCCGCCTCCAGCGTCGGCGTCCGGACCGGCCACACCCGGGCGTCGCGGATCTCGAGCGTGGCGCGGATCTTGCCCTTGCGTCCGTCCTCGTAGGTCACCTCGGTCTCGGTATAGATGCTGTCCGACCCGTCATAGAGCGCGCCCACCAGGTCGTCGAACTTCTCGCCGATGATCTTGCGCCGCACTTTGCGCGTGCGGGTCAGCTCGCCGTCATCGGCATCGAGCTCCTTGTGCAGCACGAGGAACCGATGCACCTGGCAGGCCGAGAGCATCTCGTCCTCGGCGATGCTCGCGTTCACCTCCTCGACATGCGACTGGATCATGTCGAGCACCCGCGCATGCCCGGCCAGCTCCTGGTAGGAGGCATAGGCGATATTGTTGCGCTCGGCCCAGTTCCCGACGGCGGCGAGGTCGATATTGATGAAGGCGCAGCAGGTCTCGCGCCCGGCGCCGAAGACCACCGCCTCGAGGATGTTCGGATAGAACTTGAGCTTGTTCTCCACGTATTTCGGCGCAAAAAGCGCCCCCGAGGCCATCTTGCCCACGTCCTTGGCGCGATCGATGATCCGAAGATGCCCGGTCTCCTCCTCGATAAACCCGGCATCGCCCGTCGCCACCCAGCCCTCGGCGTCCTTGGTGTCCGCGGTCGACTCGGCGTTCTTGTAATACTCCACGAAGGTGCCCGGGCTTCGGTAATAGACCTCGCCGCTCTCGCCGATGCGCAGCTCGACCCCCGGGGACGGCACGCCCACAGTGTCCGAGCGCACCTCGCCATCGGGCTGCTGGGTGATGAAGACCGAGGCCTCGGTCTGCCCGTAGAGCTGCTTGAGGTTGATGCCGAGCGCCCGGTAGAAATCGAAGATCTCCGGCCCGATCGCCTCGCCCGCGGTGTAGCCCACCCGCACATTGGAAAATCCCAGCGCGTTTCTGAGCGGGCCGTAGACCAGCACCTCGCCCAGCCGGTAGCGCACCCGGTCCAGCGCCGAGACCGGCTCGCCGTCAAGGATGCGTGGACCGACGCGACGGGCGATCTCCATGTAGTGATGGAACAGCCGCCGCTTCAGCGGGCTCGCATCCTCCATCCGGATCATGATCTGGGTCAGCTGCGTCTCGAAGACCCGCGGCGGGGCGAAATAATAGGACGGAGCGATCTCGCGCAGATCGGTCATCATCGTGTCCGGGCTTTCGGGGCAGTTCGTGCAGAACCCCGCCCAACAGGCCTGGCCGATGGAGAAGATGAAATCGCCGACCCAGGCCATCGGAAGGTAGGCGAGGATCTCCTCCTTCTCGGTCAGGTGATCGAAGGCGCAGGAGGCCTTGGAGGTCTCGATGATATTGCGGTTCGACAGCACCACGCCCTTGGGCTTGCCGGTGGTGCCCGAGGTGTACAGCATCACGCAGGTGTCGTCGTAGCCCAGCGCGTCCCGGCGCGCGTCGAGCTCGGGCATCAGCCGGTCGCGCGCCGCGCGGCCCGCCTCCTGCAGCGCGTCATAGGCGTGCAGCGTGGAATGGTCGTATTTCCGCAGGCCCTTCGGGTCGAGATAGACCATCTGCTCGAACTCGGGCAGCCGGTCGCGGATCTCGATGACCTTGTCGACCTGCTCCTGGTCGCCCGCGATCACCAGCTTGGCGCCGCAATGATCGAGCACATAGGCCATCTCTTCGGCGACCGCGTCCTGGTAGAGCGGCACCGGTACGCCGCCCGCGCTCTGCACCGCCAGCATCGACCAGTAGAGCGCCGGACGGTTGCGCCCGATCACCGCGACGAAATCGCCGCGCTCGACGCCCAGCGTCATGAGCCCGAGCGCCAGCGCCTCGATCTCCTCGGCGGCCTCGGCCCAGGTCCAGCTTTGCCAGATGCCATATTCCTTTTCGCGGTATGCCGGACGAGAGCCGAACCGCGAGACATTGCGCTTCAGAAGCGCAGGAAACGACCGCAGCTCCCCCGCTGCGTCGGTCGACTGAGCCAATGGCATCCTCCCTGACGGCAGTTTCCCTGCCTGTCATTCTTGCGCGCCGGATCTTTGTCCAAGCGTCGTTGGCCCAATACGGGCACAAGCCAGAGGTCAGGTCAAGCGCGCGCCCGCAGCATTTCCGCCAGGTCAGAGAGCCACGCCGGAGATTGGCGGAAGGGACCGCCCTGGGCCCGCGCATCGACGCCGCATGAGCGGGGCCCGACGCAAGAAAGGGGCGACGGTCGCCCGTCGCCCCTTCTGTCTCGAAACCGATCCGATGGATCAGTTGAAGCTGTAGACCACCGAGACGCCCAGCTTGTTGTCGGTCTTCTCAAAGCCCGGAAGCGGGTCGGTGTTGTGCTCGGTCAGGAGCGAGGTCCGCAGCGCCAGAGCGTCGGTCATCGATACGTTCACCGCCAGATCGTTGGTGATGTACTCGGACTGCTCCGAGCCGATGAAGTTGGTGTCGTTGGTCACCCAGACGGTGTCGCTCAGCTTGTGCGCGTAGTTGGACGAAATGGTGTAGGCCGCCTCGTCGTTCCACTCGCCGTTGGTGTCGACGGTGCCGCGGTAGCCCGGACCGGCCTGGACCGACCACTGGATGTCCGCGGTGTTGTAGAAGCGGTAGCCGAGGCCGACGCCGACGAAGTAATCCTCTTCGTAGCTGTCGAACTCGTCATAGACGGCGACGCCCTTGCCGAAGACGAAGGTGTTGCGGCCAAGCTCGCGGGTGTAGTCGTAGCCGGCAAGCAGGCTGTTCGACGTCTCGGTGTCGTTCTCTTCGCTGTAGTCATAGGACAGCGACAGCTTGTGGCCGTTGACGCCGTCGAAATAGCCAAGGCGCGAGCCGATGCCGATATCGGCGGTGTCGGTGTTGCCATCGGTTGCGGTGGCGCTCAGCGACACGTTGCCGGTGAAGCCGCGGGCACGGCCTTCGTTGCCAAAGGCGTCGATTTCGCGCTCGGCGGCGTCGGCGATGTCGTCGTTGAGATCGTCGATCCGGTCCTCGACGCGGTCTTCGTTGGTGAAGACGGCGGTCTGTGCGACGGCGGGAACGGCGACGAGCAGTGCGGTGCTGGACACCAGAGCGGTCACAACGTGGTTGCGCATGTCATGTCTCCTTGAGCTAGACTGAGAAGCTCACGGGTGGCCTCTCTTCTGCGATTGGCGCCTATCTATGCGCCCTTTCTGCAGGTGAAAGAGCTTGGGGCCCGGATCGGCTCCGATCCGGTTTCCGCACGGGAAAACCGTCGCTGCGCTGCAACGTGAGAAAAAAATTGCCGATGCAAGTGACTGTTTTCTATCGATTTAGCGCAAACCACTTCACGCGTGAACTTATTTCTTCGCGCAGGCCTTGAATCGTCGCGCCGCTGACGGGATCCTCGAGACGCGAAAAAGGGAGCCCCGAGGCTCCCTTCTTTGGCCCTCAAACGATGGCGCGCGGGTTACTCGGCGGCAATCTTGCCCGAGTCGACCGCTTCCACGCGCACCGCGGAGTACTTGAACTCGGGGATCTTGCCCCAGGGATCGAGCGCGGGGTTGGTCAGCACGTTGGCCGCGGCCTCCACATAGGCGAAGGGCAGGAAGACCATGTCGGGCGCGACCTGGCGGTCGGCACGGGCCATGATCTCGATCTCGCCGCGCCGCGTGACCAGCCGCACCTTGCCACCCGGGGCGACACCAAGCTTGCGAAGGGTCGAGGGGTGGAGCGAGCAGTTGGCCTCGGGCTCGACCGCGTCGAGCACCGTGGCGCGGCGCGTCATCGACCCGGTATGCCAGTGTTCGAGCTGGCGGCCGGTGGTCAGGATCATCGGGAAATCCTTGTCCGGCATCTCGGCGGGCGGCGTCACCCGCGCAGGCGTGAACTTGGCCCGGCCCGCACGGCGCGGGAAGCCGTCGCCGAAGACCACCGACTGGCCCGGATCGTCCGGCCCCTTGCAGGGATAGGTGACCGCGCCCTCGGTCTCGAGACGGTTCCAGGTGATGTGATGGAGCGACTTCATCGACATCTTCATCTCGTTGAAGACCTCGTGCGGGTCGTCGTAATCCCAGTCGAGACCCATGCGGTTGGCCAGATCGACGATGATCTTCCAATCCTCGCGCGCCTCGCCCGGGGTCGGGACCGCGCGCCGCACCATCTGCACGGTGCGGTTGGTGTTGGTCACGGTCCCGTGCTTCTCGGGCAGCGCCGAGGCGGGAAGGATCACGTCGGCATACATCGCCGTCTCGGTCAGGAAGATGTCCTGCACCACGAGATGGTCGAGCTTCGCGAGCGCCTTCCTCGCATGATCGACATCGGGGTCAGACATGGCCGGGTTCTCGCCCAGCACGTACATCCCCCGGATCGAGCCACGATAGACGCGGTCCATGATCTCGACCACGGTCAGACCGGCCGAGCCGTCAAGCTCGGTGCCGCGCCAGATATGGCGGAAGAGGTCGCGCACCTCCTTGTCGGTGACGGATTGATAATCGGGCATCACATGCGGGATGAGACCGGCATCCGACGCGCCTTGGACGTTGTTCTGACCGCGGAGCGGATGAAGGCCGGTGCCCGGCCGACCGACATGGCCGCAGAGAAGCGCCAGGCTGATCAGGCAGCGCGAGTTGTCGGTGCCGTGCACGTGCTGGCTGACGCCCATGCCCCAGAAGATCATCCCCGCCCGCGCCCGCGCGAAGCTGCGGGCAACGGCGCGGATCACCTCGGGCGCGATGCCGCAGAGCTCGGACATGCGCTCGGGCGTGAAGGCGCGGATATGCTCGCGGAACTCGAAGAAGCCCTCGGTGAAGCCCTCGATATATTGCCGGTCGTAGAGCTTCTCCTCGACGATCACGTTCATCACCGCGTTCAGAAGCGCGACGTCCGTGCCGGGGCGGAACTGAAGGAGATGCGTGGCGTAGCGCTTCAGACCGGTCTGCGCCCGCGGGTCGATGACGATCAGCTCGCCGCCGCGCTTGGCGAACTGCTTGAAGAAGGTCGCGGCGACGGGGTGGTTCTCGGTCGGGTTGGCACCGATGACGATGGCGACATCGGCGTTCTCGATCTCGTTGAAGCTCGCCGTGACCGCGCCGGAGCCGACATTCTCCTGCAGTGCCGCGACCGAGGAGGCGTGGCAGAGCCGGGTGCAGTGATCGACATTGTTGTGCTTGAAGCCCTGACGGATGAGCTTCTGGAAGAGATAGGCCTCTTCGTTGGTGCATTTGGCCGAGCCGAAGCCCGCGACCGCCTGCCCGCCGTAATAGGAGCGGATGTCCACCAGCCCGTTGGCCGCGAACTCCAGCGCCTCCTCCCAGCTCGCTTCGCGGAAATGGGTGGAGATGTCGTTCAGATCGACGTTCAGCCCCTTGTCCGGCGCATCCTCGCGGCGGATCAGCGGCTTGGTCAGGCGGTGGCCGTGATGGATGTAGTCGAAGCCGAAGCGGCCCTTGACGCAGAGACGGCCTTCGTTCGACGGGCCGTTGATGCCCTCGACATATTTGACCTTGCCGTCCTTGACCTTGATCGAGACCTGGCAGCCGACGCCGCAGAACGGGCAGACGCTCTCGACCTCCTCGTCGAAATCGCGGCTGTCGCCACGCTGCGCCTCGTCAACGACACTCGCGGGCATCAGCGCGCCGGTCGGGCAGGCCTGCACGCATTCGCCGCAGGCCACGCAGGTCGAGGCGCCCATCGGGTCGTCGATATCGAAGACCGGAAACGCGTCATGGCCGCGATCGGCCATGCCGATCACGTCGTTGACCTGGACCTCGCGGCAGGCGCGGACGCAGAGATTGCACTGGATGCAGGCATCGAGATTGACCCGCATCGCGACATGGCTGTCGTCGAGAAGCGGGATGCGCTCGGGCTCGAGCGTCGGAAAGCGGCTTTCGGTGACGCCATTCAGATCGGCCATGTCCCAGAAATGCGACGAGCGGTCATGCGCCTCTTCGCGCTCGGGCTGGTCAGCGACCAGCATCTCCATGACCAGCTTGCGCGCGTGCTTGGCGCGGCCCGAGGCGGTGTTGACCACCATGCCGTCCGAAGGCTCGCGGATGCACGAGGCGACCAGCGTGCGCTCGCCCTCGACCTCGACCATGCAGGCGCGGCAGTTGCCGTCGGGCCGGTAGCCCGGCGCGGGCTTGTGGCAGAGATGCGGGATGGTCAGGCCGCGACCGTGCGCGACCTCCCAGATGGTCATGCCCTTCTCGGCCTCGACCTCTTGGCCGTCGAGCGTGAAGCGGATTTTTTCGGACATGGCTTTGGCTCCCTGGGCTTCGGGCACAGGTCTACACTTGCGCAGGCACGGTCGCAGCGGTCAATTCCGACTCCTGACCTAGTGATTGCGGCGCAGAGGTTTCCGATCCGCGCCGCGACGACCCCTCAGCACGGAAAACAGGGCCGCCGCCGGGTCGCTCACCCTCCGCGAGTCGCCGAGCCCCGGATCAGGAGCCCGGTTCGGTGATCTCGAGCTGCACCTCGGAATACCAATCCGCCGCGGCGCGGATCTCTTCGTCGGTCATGTCGGCGGCGATGGCGGACATGATCTCATGCGTGCGCTTGCCGCGCTTGAAGGCCTTGAGCTGGGTGTCGATGTAGATGTTCGTCTCGCCCGCGAGGTTGGGCGCATTCTCGATCACCGCGATCCCGTCGACACCGTGGCAGGCCACGCATTGCTCGGGCGCGCCCGAGGGATCGGCGGTCAGCGTCGCGGTCGCCGTCTGGCTGGAATACCAGGCCGCGAGATCGGCGATCTGGTCGTCGGTGAGCATCTTGGCGACGACGGTCATCATCTCGTGCTCGCGGGTGCCCTCCCGGAAGGCGGTCAGCTGGGCGGCAAGATAGGACGCCGGCTCGCCCCCGATATGGGGCGCGATCGGCACCTGCGCGTAGCCATTGGCCCCGTGGCAGGTCCGGCACTGGCCCGAGAGCTTGCGGCCGTTCTCGGCATCGCCCGCGACCTCGGCCTGGGCCGTCCCGGCGAGCATGAGCCCGCCGAGAACCGTTGTTGCGAGACGCCTCATTCAGAGGCACCGCCGGGCTTGTAGGCGATCCGCCAGATCGCGCCCGCGAAGTCGTCCGAAACCAGCATCGAGCCATCCGCGAGGAACGCGATGTCCATCGGGCGTCCGCGATACTCGCCGGTCTCCTCGTTCAGCCAGCCGTCCGCGAAGACCTGCGCCTCGGTGGCGTTGCCCTCTTCGTCGAGCTGGGTGAACATCACCCGCGCGCCGACCGGCGTTGTGCGGTTCCACGATCCGTGCTGGGCCCAGAAGATGCCGCCGTGATACTCGTCAGGATAGGACGAGCCGGTGTAGAAGCGCATGCCCAGATCCGCCGCATGCGCGGTCAGCTCGAGCTGCGGCTCGACGAACTCGACCCCTTCGGGACGCGGCACGTTCTTGTAGTCGGGGATCTCGACCCGGCTGTTGGTCCAGGGGAAGCCGAAATGCTGGCCCGCTTCCGTCTGGCGGTTCAGCTCGCCCGGCGGGATGTCGTCGCCCATGCCGTCGACCTGGTTGTCGGTCCACCACAGATCGCCATTGGCCGGGTTGAAATCATGCCCGACCGAGTTGCGGACCCCGCGCGTGTAGACCTCGCGGCCCGTGCCGTCGGTGTTGATCCGGATGATGCCGCCGATGCCGAGCTTGTCGTACATCTCGACCTTCTCCTCGGGCTGCACGTTGTAGGGCTGGCCGAGCGAGATGTAGAGCTTGCCGTCCGGCCCGACGCGGCAGACGCGCGCGGTGTGGTTGAAGCTTTCCTCCTCGGGCGGGATCAGCTCGCCCTGCTCCACGACCACGGCCACCGGCTGGTCCGGCCCTTCGAAGAAGAACTCGGCCGCGGGGAAGTTCAGCACGCGGTTCCGCTCGGCGATGTAGAGAAACCCGTCGGGCGAGAAACAGGGCCCGTTCGGGATGTCGAAGGTGATCGACGGGGCGAAATCCTTGACCTCGTCGGCGATGCGGTTGCGGTCTCGGTCGACGACCGACCAGACCTTGTCCTTGCGGGTACCCACGAAGGTCACCGTGCCCTGAGGCGCGACGGCCATCGACCGGGCATCCGGGACCACGGCATAGAGGCTGACCTCGAACCCGTCGGGCACCGAAATGTACTCGACGATGGAGCGCAGGCTGTCGGCGCGCTCGCCTTCCTGGTCGACGAAGGTGAAGGCCGCGTCGGTCTTCTGCATGTTGGACAGCTTGTTCATGTTGTCGTCCTGCGCGAGCGCAGACGACGCCAGGAGCGCGCCCATGGCGATGGAGCTCGTAAATATCTTCATTTTGTTCCTCCCTGGAATTGAGGACGGGCCGCGTGAGTTCGCGGCCCGCCCAGATCGTTAAACTGGGCCGAAGCGGCCTCGCGTCAAAGCGTCACAGATTTCCTGCGTTCATCTCTGAGGCGATATGGTCGGCCTGCCGGATCGCCAGTGCCACGATGGTCAGCGTCGGGTTCTCCGCCGCGCCGGTGGTGAACTGGGAGCCGTCCGAGACGAAGAGGTTCGCGATGTCGTGGGTTTGGCCCCACTTGTTGACGACCCCGTCCGCCGGGTTCTCGGACATCCGGTTGGTGCCGAGGTTGTGGGTCGAGGGATAGGGCGGCGTCGGCATGGTGCGGGTCGCGCCCACCGCCTCGTAGACCGCCGAGCCCTGCTTGTAGGCATGGTCGCGCATCGACTTGTCGTTCGGGTGGTCGCTGTAGTTCACGTTCGCGACCTTGAGCCCGTAATGGTCCTCGACATCCGAGAGCGTGACCGCGTTGCTTTCCTGCGGCATGTCCTCGCCCACGATCCACATGCCGGCCATGTTCTCGTAGCTGTCGAGCGCGGTGGTGAACTCGCGGCCCCAGGCGCCGGGATTGAGGAAGGCCGCCATGAAGGGCAGGCCCAGCGACAGGGTCTCGAGCTCGTAGCCGCCGACGAAGCCGCGCGACGGGTCGTGCCGCGCCTCGTCCTGGATGATGCCCGCCATCGTGGTGCCGCGCCACATCCGCACCGGCTTGTCGAAGGTCGCATAGACCGAGCCCGTGAGGTGCCGCATGTAGTTGCGGCCGACCTGGCCCGAGCTGTTGGCAAGCCCGTCCGGGAACATCGACGAGGACGAGTTCAGAAGAAGCCGCGGGCTCTCGAAGGAGTTGCCTGCGACCGCGACGATGCGCGCCTTCTGCATCTGCAGGTTGCCGTCCGCGTCGAAATACTCGACGCCCGTCACCTTGCCGGTGTCGTCGTGGAGGATGCGCGCGACATGGGATTTCTCGCGCACCTCGAGATTGCCGGTCGCCTCGCCGCGCGGGATGTCGGTATAGGCCGCGGACCACTTGGCGCCCCATTTGCAGCCTTGGAAGCAGAAGCCGGTCTGCTGGCAGGCCATCCGGTCGTCGTAATCCGACGAGTTGATCGCCATGCGCCCGGTATGGACCTCGCCATAGCCGAGCTTCTTGGCGCCCGCCTCGAAGACCTTGAAGTTGTTGTTACCCGGAAGGCCCGCGCGGTCGCCGGTGCGGGTCACGCCCAGCTTGGTTTCGGCCTTTTCGTACCAGGGTGCCATCTCATCGGCGTCTATCGGCCAGTCGAGAAGGTTCGCGCCCTCGACCGCGCCGTAATTCGTCAGCGCCTTCCACTCATGCGGCTGGAAGCGGATCGAGGCGCCCGCCCAGTGCGTGGTGGTGCCGCCGACGGCCTTCACGATCCAGGCGGGCAGACCGGAGAAGTCCTTGGCCACGCGCCAGTCGCCCGAGGTCGTCCGCGGGTCGAGCCAGGCCAGCTGTCCGAAGCTTTCCCATTCGTCGTTGATGTAATCCTCGGGCAGGTAGCGTCCGCCGGCCTCGAGGGCCACGACGGAGATGCCTTTCTGCGCCAGCTCGTTGGCCAGAACGCCGCCGCCGGCGCCGGTGCCGATCACCACGACGACGCTGTCGTCGTTCATATCAAAAGGTGCAGCCATGTCTCAGTCCTCCCTCAACCGATCCACGAAATGTCGTCGAAACCGCGGTTGATGTAGCCGCCCTGCGAATAGGACTCGCCCTCGTAGCCGAAGATCGGCCAGACCGCTTTCTGGTTGTAGAGGCCGGTGACCAGCCCGCCGCGCACGGTCTGGAAGAACTCGCTGTCCTCGATCGCCTCGAGCACCTTCACCCGGTCCGCTTCCCAGCCGATATCGAGATAGGAGCCGTGGCCCATCTCGGACGCCTTGGCGTTCACCATCTCGATGCCCGCCTCGGTCTTGTCGACCGCGTCGGGCGTGTCGTAGCCCTTGACGGCGGCGACGTAGAACTCGTCCGCCACCTTGTCATGCGGGTAGATGTCGCGCGCCATCTGAACGAGCGTCGCGAAGCTGTCGGGCTTCATCGCGTTCATCTCGGTGGCCCAGGCCGCGCCCTTGCCGGTGACGAAATTGGCGCCGACGACAAAGCTCGCCCCCGCCGCCATACCGCGCGACAGAAGCTCGCGCCGGGTCAGCCCCTTGAGGCTCTTGGTCATGGTCATGTCAGGTCTCCTCCCTCTGACCGGTTGCAATCGGCCCCGCGCCTCCCAGGCGGGGCCTGAAACTCACTTGAAGCGCCCCGAGCGCTCCAGCACTTCGATCTCGTACCCGTCGGGATCGGCCACGAAGAAGAACCGCCCGACGAGCTTTCCGTCGGGCGCGAATTCGACCAGCTTGCGCGGGTTCAGTCCTTCGGCCTCGAAGCGTGCATGTTCAGCGTCCAGATCGTCGACCGAGACCGCGAAATGCCCGTAGCCGTTGCCGAGATCGTAGGCCTCCTCCTGGCCCTTGTTGATCGTCAGCTCGAGCTCGAACTCCGATTCCGGGTTGGACAGATAGACGAGTGTGAACTTCTCGAAATCGAGCCTGTCCGCGATCTTCAGCCCGAAGGCCTTGTCATAGAATTCGACCGACCGCGCCTCGTTGAGAACGCGAATCATGCTGTGGATGGCTTTGGCCATACCGCCTCCCGGTTGGTTCTGTGCTTTGGTGAGACCAAGCATGCAGAGAGTGAGGCGGGAGGGGGTAGTAGGGACGTACTACATCGCGACAGAGTGACGATGCGCGGCCCCGCGGATGAAAAAAGCCCGGCCAGATCAGCCGGGCTTCGGTCCTGCAAAGGGGGCGGCGGGCCTCACTCGGCGGCGAGCACCTCGGGCCTGCGATCCTGGACGCGGTCGAGATAGATCAGGCATGTCGTGCGCAGAAGAGACGTGAAATTCTCCGGTTCGCCGCGCAGTTCGAGAACCTCGGAATGCAGCTTCGACAGGAAGCCCGGGGTCGAGACGCCCTCGCCCTCGGCGATCTCGTCGAGCGTGTTCCAGAACGCGTTTTCCAGCCGGATCGACGTGGATTGCCCGTTCAGGCGCAAGCGCCGCGTCACCGAGCGATACCTGTCGGGATCCTGACCCGCAAAGACCTGACACATCGGTCCTAACCCTCCGATTTTCTCCCTAAGGATGCCGGCGTCTCACGCGCCAGGTCCATCCTGCACTCAGTATGATAGCGGGTCGCCCCGCGTCCTACTAATACTAAAGTGCTGTATGTCAGCCCTTGCCCAGCTTCGGCGCGGCGCGCTCGAAACTCAGCTCGGCATCGGAGAACCGCACCGGCGAGCGCACCCCGGGAACGCCCTCGGGCGAGATCCTGAGGCCCCGCGCGACGACCTGCGGATCCGAGAACACCTCGTCCATGTCGTTGATCGGACCGGCCGGCACGCCCTCGGCCTCGCAGGCGGCCAGAAGTGCCGCCTTGGTCATGGTCCGGGTCGCGGCGCCGAGCGCCTCGGTCAGCGCGGCGCGATGCGCGACGCGGTCGGCATTCTGCGCGTAATCGGGGTCGTCCGCGAGTGCCTGCAAGTCCAGGAGCCCGCAAAGCCTGCGGAACTGCCCGTCATTGCCGACCGCGATGATGATATGGCCGTCCGATGTCTCGAAGACCTGGTAGGGCGCGAGATTGGGATGGGTGTTGCCGATCCGGCCGGGCGCCTCGCCGGTCGCGAGGTAATTGAGCGACTGGTTGGCGGTCGCCGCGACGGCGCAGTCGAGCAGCGCCATGTCGATATGCTGGCCCCGCCCGGTGCGCGCGCGCTGGTGGATCGCGGCAAGGATCGCGTTCGAGGCGTAAAGCCCTGTGAAAAGATCGGTGATCGCGACACCCGCCCGCAGGGGCTCGCCGCCCTCGGGTCCGGTGATCGACATGAAGCCGGACATGCCCTGGATGATGTAGTCGTAGCCCGCGCGGCCCGAATAGGGGCCGTCCTGCCCGAAGCCGGTGATCGAGCAATAGACCAGCCGCGGGTTGATCGCCGCGGCGCTGGCATAGTCGAGCCCGTATTTCACGAGCCCGCCCACCTTGAAATTCTCGATGAGGATATCCGCCTCGGCGATCCGCGCGCGCATCTCCGCCTGACCGGCGTCCGAGGCGAGGTCCACGACCACCGACCGCTTGCCGCGATTGCAGGAATGGAAATAGGCGGCGGAGCGGTCGCCCTCGCGCTCGATGAAGGGCGGACCCCACTGGCGCGTGTCGTCGCCCTGCGGCGCCTCGATCTTGGTGACCTCGGCGCCCATGTCGGCCAGAAGCTGACCGGCCCAGGGGCCGGCCAGGATGCGTGCGAGCTCGATGACCTTGAGGCCGGCGAGCGGTCCCTGACCGCTCATTCCCCGAGCTTGTCGTCGAGCACCTTGCGGAACTCGTCATAGGGCATGTTCGAGT
This sequence comes from Litorisediminicola beolgyonensis, assembly GCF_042679605.1. Lineage (NCBI taxonomy): Bacteria > Pseudomonadati > Pseudomonadota > Alphaproteobacteria > Rhodobacterales > Paracoccaceae > Litorisediminicola > Litorisediminicola beolgyonensis. The sequence goes on along the minus strand of NZ_JBHTMU010000015.1, from coordinate 55,024 downwards.
ATTTCTCGCCATCGATGATGAAGGTCGGCGTCGAGGAGACGTCATCGGCGGTGGCGTTCTCCTGATACCAGCCGACGAGCGAGCGCAGCTTCTCGCCATCGGTCAGGCAGGCTTCGAGCTGGTCCTTGTCGAGACCGGCCAGAAGCCCGATCTTGCGCAGCCCGTCGGCAATCGCGCCATCGGCGCCCGCACGGGCCCAGGTGTTCTGACCGGCATAGATCATGTCGGTGATGCCGAAGAACTTCTCCTGCCCGCCGCAGCGCGCCACGAGGCTCGCCCACATGCCGTATTTGTCGAAATAGACCTCGCGATAGGTGAAGCGCACCTTGCCGCTGTCGATGTAATCGGCCTTGAGCTGGTCGAAGACCTCCTCGTGGAACCGCGCGCAATGCGGGCAGGTGTAGGAGGCGTATTCGATCACCTCGACCGGCGCGTCCTCGGCGCCCAGGGTCATGTCCGCGATCTCGACCGCCTCGGTCGGCGCGGCGGCCTCCTGCGCCATGGCGGCGCCGGGCAGCGACAGGCCGGTGGGCGTCTGGACGGGCTGGCCGAGGAACCAGCCGCCCCCGGCCACGAGAACGGCGGCAAGAGTGGCGGGCAGCAGGAAACGGGTCATGGGCAGAAACCTCTTTCTGTCAGTCTGGGGCGGTCAGCCCCGGGATTTCGGGTTGGATAGGACGTTCCCGGCCAGACGTTCAAGCGCGGCGCGCAGACCGTCATCGGCGACGCCCTCCGAGACGCCGCGGGCACGGGCCAGGGTTTCGGGATCGGGCGCGGGCGGCTCGGCGGCGGGCGCGGGCGAGAACGCGACCTGCCCCTCGGCAAAGCCGCGCGGCGCGGTCTGGGTGATCCGCACCCGGCGGATGGCGTTGTAGCCGTAGACCGCGTTCACCTTGTCGCGGATGCGGTCCTTTTGCATCTCGAGAACCGGCGCATGGGCGCCCGTGGTCAGAAGCGTCAGCGACGCCCCCATGCCGCCGCGCCCGAAGCTCACCTCGACGGGCCGCGCGATCGAGGCGATCTCGGCGCCGACGATCTCGTCCCAATGGGTCAGCACGCGCGATTGCGCGAAGCCCCGGCTTTCCGAGGCCTTGCGGATCTGCCCCTCGAGGAGCGAGGCGGTGCGGGCGAAACCCCGCGTGGTGGAACGCTGGCGCTGCATGAGGGCGGCCTTTCTGATCGCGCGTCACTCTACCGGGCCGGACGGCGGGTGCCAGAGGCGATTGCGGCCCCGCCCATCAAAGCCGGTTGATCGGGACGTGACAGCGGCAGCGCCGCTAGGCAATAACGTCGGGCCTGTCAGGCCATGACCACCCGCCACCGCGCTTGAAATCCGCGCGCCGCTGCGCCACCTCTGCGCGACCATGAGCCCCGGAGACCCGATGCCCGATCCGAGCGACCTTCTGGAGTGGTACGACCGTCACGCCCGCGACCTGCCCTGGCGCGTGCCTCCGGCGGCGCGCAAGGCGGGCGTCGCGCCCGATCCCTACCGGGTCTGGCTGTCCGAGATCATGCTGCAGCAGACCACCGTCGCCGCGGTCCGCGACTATTTCCTGAAATTCACCGCGCGCTGGCCGACCGTCACCGATCTCGCCCGCGCCGAGGATGCCGATGTCATGGCCGCCTGGGCCGGGCTCGGCTATTACGCGCGGGCACGCAACCTCCTGAAATGTGCGCGGACGGTCGCCAGCGAGCATCAGGGGCGCTTTCCCACCGATCACGCGACGCTCCTGACGCTACCCGGGGTCGGCCCCTACACCGCCGCGGCGATCTCGGCGATTGCCTTCGACCGGCCGGAGACGGTTGTCGATGGCAACGTGGAGCGTGTGATGGCGCGCCTCCATGACGAGCACCAGCCGCTGCCGCAGTCGAAGCCGGTGCTTACCCGCTATGCCGAGGCGCTCACCCCCGACACCCGCCCCGGCGATTACGCGCAGGCGGTGATGGATCTCGGCGCCACGATCTGCACGCCGCGCAGCCCGGCCTGCGGTCTCTGCCCCTGGCGCTCCGACTGCGCCGCCTGGGACGCGGGCACGGCGGCGGAGCTGCCGAAGAAGAGCCCCAAGAAGCGCAAGCCCACGCGCTTCGGCATCGCCTATCTCGCCCGCCGCGTCGACGGCGCCTGGCTCCTCGAGCGCCGTCCCGAGCGCGGACTTCTGGGCGGCATGCTCGGCTGGCCGGGGTCGGACTGGGGCGATGCCCCGTTCGAGGCCCCGCCGATCCGGGCCGAGTGGAAGGCCTTGCCCGAGGACGCGCGCCACACCTTCACGCATTTCCATCTCCGCCTCAGCCTCAGGACCGCGCTGGTGCCGATGGACCGCACCCCTGAGCGCGGCGAATTCATCCCGGCCGAGGCGTTTTCGCCCGACGATCTGCCCACGCTCATGCGCAAGGCCCACGCCCTTGCGTCAAAGGGCTGAGCGGGGCTTGGCGCGCGGCCCGGTTCGCGGCATTTTGGAGCCGAGGTGATACAGGCTCAGAACCCGGAGAATCGCATATGATACCGGCCGCCCGGCTGTCCGCCGCCCTGCCCTTCTGGATGTCGCTTCTCCTGCTGCCGATGCCCTGGATCGGCGCGGTCTGGGGCGGCTGGTGGCTGGCGCTGACACCGCTCTGCACCTGGTATCTCTTCGGGATGCTCGATGCGGCCCTGGGTCTCGAGACCGACAATGCCGATCCGAACACGCCCGAGGACCGGCTGCGCTGGTACCGGGTGATCACGCTGATCTGGGCACCGCTGCAGGCGGCGTCGCTCTTCGGTCTGATCTTTTACGCGACACGGGCCGAGCACCTGGGGTCTGGAGAGCGGATCGCGCTCTTCTTCGGCGTCGGCGTTCTGACCGGAACGGTGGGCATCAACTATTCGCACGAGCTCATGCACCAGAAGAACCGGCTGGAGCGGCGGCTGGCCGACGTTCTGCTGGCGATGGTGCTCTATTCGCATTTCCGCACCGAGCATCTGCTGATCCACCACCGCTATGTCGGAACGCCGCGCGACCCGGTGACGGCGCGCTACAACGAGGGCTTCCACCGGTTCTATCCGCGCGTGCTCTGGGAAAGCTGGACCTCTGCCTTCGAGGCCGAACGCGCGCTCCTGGCCCGCAAGGGCCTGCCCTGGCTGCATCACCGGAACCCCTTCGTGCTCTACTGGAGCCTGCAGGCACTGTTTCTCGGGCTCGCCTACGGGCTGGGCGGCTGGTCCGGCGTCGGGCTCTTCCTGGTGCAGGCGGGCGTTGCGGTCTGGCAGCTGGAGCTCGTCAATTACGTCGAGCATTACGGGCTGACGCGAAAGCATCTGGGCCACGGGAAATACGAGCACGTTCTGCCGCGCCATTCGTGGAACGCGTCCTTCAAGGCGTCGAACTGGCTCCTGATCAATCTCCAGCGCCATTCGGACCACCATTACAAGCCCGACCGACGCTTCCCGCTTTTGCAGAGCTATTCCGAGGACGAGGCGCCGCAGCTGCCCTACGGCTATCCGGTCATGTCCATCGCCGCGATGATCCCGCCCATCTGGCGCCGGGTGATGAACCCGCGGGTGCGGGCGTGGCGGCGACAGTTCTATCCCGAGATCGAGGATTGGTCGGACTACAACAAGGGCCGGACCCCGCTGCCCCGGTGACGCGGTGTCCCGCTGGCCCGGTGCGGGGCTCTTGGTGAGCGGCGCGCGGGGATGACAGCGCTGGTGCGTGCGGCAAAATCAGGAGTGTGGCTAGGAACGGGTCTGGTCAGCTCTGAGGATGGCGCTGCCGTTGGGCGCCGCTCACTCAACGTCCGCTGTCGTCGCATATCGGTGTTCGCAAGGCTGTTTCCAGCTCGGCACTCAAATCCGCGGCCAGATCAAAAAACCGTCGTCGCACTGTCTCGGCATAGGGGTTCGCCTTCTCGATCGCTTCGAACACTTCCGGTGCATCGTGCTGAACCATGGAGACTGCCTCGGACAACAAATCAAAACTCTTCGTTGTCATGCGCGTCGGCAAAGGCCCCATGCGCAGCAACACCTTGGCGATGAGATGTGTCAGCCCTTGGACAATCGCGGCGTCTTTGTCGTGATCTTCCGGGGTCGATATGAGGACGGTCAGACCCAGAGCCTTGCGCAGGAATGCAGCCAGCCGCGCATGCCGACTTCCCCGGATGGGGCAGACCGCGATTTTCAACCCCTCGATACCCCTCGCGGCGCTTTGAGGGCCGAACAAGGGGTGCGTTGCGACGATGTCCACATGGCTCGGTAGCCGCCGCCGCATGATGTCCGATGGGATGGTTTTGACCGAGCCAACATCGACAATCAGCGCCCCGGGTCGACACGCCACCGCGATCTCTCCGACAACCGTCTCAAACGAGGACACAGGCGCCGCAATGAGGATCACATCCGCCCGCGCGACCGAGCGCAACGATGTCAGCGTCACTCCGAGGCGCTTGGCGGACGCGGCAACGGACGGAGACGGATCGTGGGCCGTGATTTCGAAATGCTGGCCGAGATGACGGGCGGCAAGTTGTCCGAACGCACCGAACCCGGCGATGCCGAGCGTCGGCTTCTGAAAGCGATTGTTGTTTTTCATTTTTCGACCTCTGAAGTGCCGCCTGGCAAAAGGTCGAGTGGATGTTGACCGCTGTCAGGGGCAGCGGAAAACCAATGATGAATGATCCGCAGTTATGAAAGCTGCGGATAATAGTCCTGCGATGCGAAGAACATGTTCACCATGCGGGCAGAGATAGAGCACCCTGGAACGCAGCGTCAATGCGATTGCTCAACAGCGGTCCTTGGTCGTGGCGTAGCATCGGGGAGGTATGGGCTCGATGCCGAGCCGCGCTGCGCTTTGCCCAAAGGCTTCGATCCGTTGGATATGATCGACCGACGCTCCTCGCGGACAGTCGAACAAAAAAACCCGGGCCGATCGGCCCGGGTTTTTCAATAAAGTCTGGATCGAAAGATCAGTGCAGTTTCTGCCCGACCGTCTCGATCGACTCGTCGATCAGCTTGGAGCGCTGCTCGGCGCTCATCTGCTGCGCCATGACCTGGCGCGCCGCCTCGACGGCGACCGCGATGGCGCGTTCGCGCACTTCGCGGACCGCATCGTCCTGCGCGGATTCGATCTGCTCCTCGGCGGCCGCGAGGCGGCGTTCGATGGATTTCTGCAGATCGACCTTGGCCTGCTCGGCCTGCGCCTTGGCGTCTTCGCGGGCATGCGCGACGATACGGTCGGCCTGGTCCTGGACCTCGCGAGCCTTGCGCTCGTAGGAGGCCAGAAGGCTCTGGGCTTCCTCGCGCAGCGCGCGCGCCTCGTCGAGCTCCTTCTGGATGCCCTCGGCACGCTTGTCGAGCATGCCCGCCAGAAGCGTCGGGACCTTGAAGTAGATCAGGACCGCGATGAAGAGCAGGAAGGCCAGGAGCACAACGAAGTTGGTGTTGTGCAGCGAAAAGAACGGGCCGGACGCCGCGGCGGCGGGGCTTGCGACAGCCCCCAGCGCGGCAGCGGTCAGAGCAAGATGTCTCATGTCGCTCATCCTTTCAGCCGGTCGTTCACGGCAGCGTCGATCTGGCCCTTGTCGGCAGAGCCGCCCAGCGCGGCCACGAGGGCCTCGGCGGTGTCCTTGGCGACAACCTCCACGTTCTCCAGCGCCGAGGCGCGGATCTCCTGGATTGCCTTCTCGGATTCGGCGGTCTTCTCGGCGATGCGGGCGTCGGCCTTGGCCTGTTCCTCGGCCACCTGCGCCTTGATCTCCTCGCGGGTCTCTTCGGCGATCTTCTGAGATTCGGCCCGCGCGTCGGCGAGCGCCTTCTCATAGGCGGCCTCGGCCTCTTCGGCCTGCTTCTTGAGGTCTTCGGCCCGGGCGAGGTCGTTGGTGATCGTGCCCTGGCGTTCCGCGAGGATCGCCGCGATCCGCGGCAGCGCGATCCGCGACAGCACGAAGTAGATCACGACCAGCGTGACCACGAGCCAGAAAATCTGGTTGCCGAAGGTCGAGAAATCGAGCTGCGGCATGCCGGGTGCGGTTTCGGGGCTCTGCGCCACGCCCTCGGCTACTTGTTCGGTCGCCATGTCGTTCTCCGGATCAATCTGGTGTCACGGGCGGGCCGGGAGACCCGGCACCGCCCGCGCGTAAGGATCGGTGTCGGAGCGTCTTAGACGGCGAACATCAGCAGGAGCGCGACGAGAAACGAGAAGATCCCCAGCGCTTCTGCGAACGCGATGCCGATGAAGAGGGTCGCGGTCTGCGACGCGGCTGCGGACGGGTTGCGCAGGGCACCGGCAAGGAAGTTGCCAGCCACGTTGCCCACACCGACGGCTGCGCCACCCATGCCCATGCATGCGAGGCCCGCGCCGATGAATGCGCCCATTTGTACGATATCGCCTTCCATGATCTTCTCTCCTTACGATGGAATTGCGTGGATGTCGGAGGGGATGCGCACCCTGCGCACCGCCCTTAGTGATGCGGATGCAGCGCGTCCTTGAGGTAGACGCAGGTCAGGATGGTGAACACGTAGGCCTGGATGAAGGCCACGAGGATTTCCAGCCCGTACATGGCGGTGATCGCCAGGACCGAGAGCGGCGAGATCGCGGCGATGGCGGCGAAGGCCGCGAACACCTTGATCACCGCGTGACCGGCCATCATGTTGCCGGCAAGACGGATGGAGTGGCTCACGGGGCGCACGAAATACGAGATCACCTCGATCACGGCGAGGATCGGCCGAAGCGCCAGGGGCGCCGAGCTCACCCAGAACAGTTCGAGGAAATGCGCGCCGTGCTTGATGAAGCCGAGGATGGTGACCGCGAGGAACACCGCCATCGCTAGGATGCCGGTCACGGCGATGTGGCTGGTGGTGGTGAAGGCCATCGGGATCAGGCCCAGCACGTTCGCGAGCACGATGAACATGAAGAGCGTCATGATGTAGGGGAAGTACTTGACGCCTTCCTTGCCGGTGACGTCCTCGACCATCTTGTAGATGAAACCGTAGGCCAGCTCGGCCACGGATTGCAGACGGCCCGGGACGATCGAGCGGCCCGAGGAGCCGACGACCAGGAGCAGGATCACGGCGAGCACGGTGATCGCCATCCAGAGCGTGACGTTGGTGATGGTGAACATGCCCACCGGCCCGTCTCCGAAGAGCGGGCTGACGATGAACTGGTCCATCGGGTGGAAGACCAGACCGGTTTCCGCTTCGCCGTGCCCGCCTGCTGCTTCAGTCGCCATCGCGTGTTCCCTCGTTCTCTCCGGCCTGTTCGGCCAGCTTCGTCTCTTGGATCTCGTTGGCGCTGCGGATCATCGTTTTCACGCCCGCCACGAAGCCCAGCAATGTAAACAGCACCAAGGCCCAGGGACGCGTTCCCAGAAGGGCGTCCAACCCGAAGCCGATGCCGAAGCCGATCCCCAGACCGGCCACAAGTTCAATCACCATCCTCCAGGCAAGATGCGCCTGAGAATAGTGCTCCTCCTGGTGCTTTCGCTGCGGCGCTTTGGCCGCCTTGGCCGCTGCGATCCGGGCCTCGAGTGCGGCCATGCGGCTCTTGTCCTCGGGGTTAGCCACGGGCGCGAAGCTCCACTTGGAGTGTCGCGCTGGTGCTACGCGGAGAGTTGACAGGAGTCAACTTCGCGCAATTGACTGGATTCAAAGGAAATTTTCACCCGCACCGGGCATCCTCGACGCCATCTGGCGGAAATGCTTATTCAACCCGTCGGTTGAGGATCTGTGCGGGGGCCGGAAAAGAGAAAGGCGCGCCCATTCGAGCGCGCCTTTCAGGAAACCTTTGTGCAGCTATGCTGCGGGCAAATTACTCTGCGTCTTCTTCGGTCGAGGTGTCGCTCTCGTCGTCGTCCGACAGAACGGCTGCCAGAGCGGCCGCTGCGACGATGCCGCCTGCGACGAGCGCGCCGGTCGAGCCCATCGGGAAGCTCGAGGAGGAGGGAGCGACCATTTCGTCTTCGACGACGATCACGTCCGGCTCCATCATCACGGCATCTTTGCCGCCAGCGAAGGCCGAGGTTGCGGTCAGTGCGGTGGCTGCGGCCGCGGTGATCAGAGCCTTGATGGTCGTGGTCATGAGTCTCTTCCTCAATAACTATGGGTTCGCCTGGTCGCGTTTATACACGTCTCCGGCTTCGGGTTACCATCGCCCAAGCTATACTGGCAACACGCAAAGTCAAAAACTGCGGCCATGCAATCACACAAGTCTTGATAATGTGCCTATTCGCGCGGCTTTTCGCGCATTCCCGGAGAGTTTTCCGCAATTTTCCCACCGTCTGGCTCGGTTTTTGCCCCGATCCCGCCGCCTCCGGCGCACCGATGCTGCGCGACAGAATCGCGCTTGACCCGGAGCAAGGCGCGGCGTCTATGCTCCCGCATGCCCCGCCCCGCCCCGGATCTCGACGCCGTTTTCGCCGCTCTCGCGGACCCGACCCGGCGTCGCATCCTCGAGATGCTGCTCGAGGACGACATGGCGGTGACCGACGTGGCCGAACCGTTCGAGATGTCGCTGGCGGCGATCTCCAAGCACCTCGCGATCCTCGCCGCCGCCGGTCTGATCAGCCAGGACAAGCGCGGCCGGGTGAAGTGGTGCCAGCTCGATCCCGACGCGATGCGCCATGCCAGCGTCTGGATGCAGAGCTTCGGGCAGTTCGAGGCGATCAATCTCGATGCGTTCGAACGGTTCCTGACGCAGGAGCGGCTTCAGCCGCCCGAGGAGACCTAGCCTCCTCGTCCCGCAACAGGAGAAGCAGCGCGATGGCCGTCAGTCCGACGCCCACGAGGATCGTGCCCGCGGGCGTGCCGTTTCCGAGCGCGAGCTCCCAGACCAGCACCCAGCTCGGGACGAGATAGGTGTAAGCCATGACCTTGGCCGAGGGCAGATGCTGCGCGCCGAAGCGCAGGCAGGCGAAGCTGACCACGGTGGCGAAGGTCGCCGTGTAGCCGAGCGTGATCCAGACGATCGGCGGCAGGCGCGCCCAGTCCGTATCAACGATCGACGGCCCGCCCCAAAGCAGGAGCAACACCGCGCCGGTCACCAGCACCCCGGTATTGAACTCGGCCGCGCTCTCGCCGCGGTTCAGGCGTTTCAGGAGCGGGGTGTAGAGCGCATGGGCCAGGACGCCAGTGAAATAGATCGTCTCGCCCTGCCCAACCGCGAATCCGAGGAACGCCTGCCAGTCGGCGCGGAACACCACCCAGAGCGCACCGATGCCTCCGATGGTCAGGGCCAGCGCCATGCGCAGCGTCGTGGCCTGACGCAAGAGCCACCAGCCGAAGACCGCGCTGATCACCGGGGTCAGCGTGAACACCGCCGAGAGGCTGACCGGCGCCGCCGTCTTCAGCCCTTCGAACATGGTGACGAAGTAGAAGACGAAGAGCCCGGCGAGCAGCAGATAGCGCCAGGGCGCCGCGAAGGCCGCGGGACGGATCGGTCCGGAGGCCCGCAGCCAGACCAGCATGATGCCGCCCGCGATCACGAAACGCACCGCGTTGAACGCGTCGGGCGAGATCAGAGGCGCGGCCATGCGCCCGAGCGAGAACGACCCGGCCACGAGGGCCGAGAAGGCGAGCATCGCGAGATGGCCCCTGGCCGCGCCGCTCACGCCTCGCCCGCCGACTGCTCTTTGAGATGCTTGAGGAAGGCCTGCACCTTCGCGGTGCGGTGCAGGTCGACATGTGTGACGAGCCAGAGCTGCACGCTCCAGTCGTCCAGGGGCGGCATGATCTCGGTCAGGTCGGGATGCGCGGCCGCGGCGCGACCGCCGACGAAGCCGATGCCGATCCCCTCGACCACGGCGCGCTCGAGGACACGCGTGTCGGCCGAGCGGAAGACCACGTTCTCGCGCGGGACGGTCGACGACATCCAGCGGAAGAAGGGCGCGCGGTTCTCGTGATTGTCATGGCCGACGAAGCGGTGCTTGGCGAATTCCGAAGGCGCGGTCGGGAGGCCGTGCTCGGCGATGTAGGACTTGGCCGCGTAGAGACCGACCTGAGCGCGCTGGAACGGCTGGACCACGTTGTCCGGCTCCTGCGGCTGCGGTCCGGCCCGGAGCGCCACATGCGCCTCGCCATATTCGAGCCGGAAGACCCGGTCATCGGTCAGGTAGCGGAGCGTCACCTCGGGGTAGAGCTCGCGGAAGCTCGCAAGCGCGGGAAGGAGCTGCGGCGCGAAATTGATCAGCGAGGTCACGAGCAGCTCGCCCGAAACCTCGGAGCCGCGGCCCTTGATCCGCCCCGCAAGCTGCTGGAACTGGTCGTCGGTGGCCTGCGCCACGCGCATCAGGTCGGCGCCCGCCTCGGTCGCGGTGTAGCCGCGCGCGTGCCGCTGGAAGAGCTTGACCCCCAGCCGACCTTCCAGCGCGTCGATATGCCGGATCACCGTGGCGTGGTGGACGCCCAGCACCTCGGCCGCGCCCGAGACCGTGCCCATGCGCGCGACCTGAAAGGCCGTTCGGATCTCGTCCCAGTTTTCCATCGCGTCCTCTTATGTGCATCGATCCACGCTGTCTGTGTGTGTGGCGCGATTGCGTGATTTTTTGCAATACCCAACTCAGGCGGGAACGCGGCTGACACCGCTCATTGGCTCAGAAAACGAACTGGACAGACAGATGACCGCACATACCGTTCTCCGCATCGACAGCTCCGCCCGTCACCAGGACTCCGTGTCCCGCCGGTTGACCGACCAGGTGATCGAGCGCCTCGCCCCCGAAACCGTCGTCACCCGCGACCTCTCGAACACGCTGCCGCTGATCGACGAGGCCTGGATCGGCGCGAACTTCACCCCCGCCGACAAGCGCAGCCCCGAGCAGCGCGAGACGCTGGCGCTCTCCGACAGCCTGATCGACGAGCTGAAGGCCGCCGACACGCTGGTGATCGGCCTGCCGATCTACAACTTCGCCGCGCCCACCACCTTCAAGGCCTGGGTCGATCTGGTTGCCCGCGCCGGCGTGACCTTCCGCTATTCCGAGGCGGGCCCCGAGGGTCTTCTGACCGGCAAGCGCGCGATCCTCGTGGTGACCTCGGGCGGCACCGCCGTCGGCTCCGAGATCGACTTTGCCAGCGGCTACGTGAAGCACGTGCTGTCGTTCATCGGCATCACCGATATCGAGGTGGTGACGGCAGATCGTCTGGCCGTCGACCCCGAAGGCACGGTCAACAAGGCCGAAGAGCAGGTCGCGCGCCTGGCCGCCTGATCCTCCGCGCCCGGGTCACGGGCCCGGGCGCGCCCTACCCTTTTTCGTGGAAGAAGCCGTAGATCCGCTCTGCCAGCGCTTCGGACACGCCGTCCACCGCCTTCAGATCCGACAGGTTCGCCCGGCTGACCGCCTTGGCCGAGCCGAAATGCGCCAGAAGCGCCCGCTTCCGCGCGGCACCGACGCCCGGCACCTCGTCGAGCGGGTTGGCCGAGACCGCCTTGGACCGCTTCGCCCGGTGGGTGCCGATCGCGAAGCGGTGCGCCTCGTCGCGCAGGCGCTGCACGAAGTACAGGACCGGGTCGTTGTGGCGGAGCGCGAAGGGCCGCTCGCCCACGCGGTGGAACTCTTCCTTGCCCGCGTCGCGGTCGATGCCCTTGGCCACGCCGACCATCGCGACATCCTCGACCCCGTGCTCGACCATGATCTCGTGCACCGCGCTGACCTGACCGGCGCCGCCGTCGATCAGAAGGAGGTCGGGCCAGAGCCCCTTGTCGCGGTCGGGGTCTTCCTTGAGGAGCCGCTTGAAGCGGCGGGTCAGCACCTCTTTCATCATGCCGAAATCGTCGCCGGGCGTCAGATCGTCGCCGCGGATGTTGAACTTGCGATACTGGTTCTTCAGGAACCCGTCCGGTCCCGCGACGATCATCGCGCCGACCGCGTGCGCGCCCTGGATATGGGAGTTGTCGTAGACCTCGATCCGCTCGGGCGCGCCGTCGAGCCCGAAGGCCTCGCCCAGACCGCGCAGGAGCTTCGCCTGCGTCGCGGTCTCGGCCATCTTCCGGCCGAGGCTTTCGCGGGCGTTGCGCATCGCGCCCTGCACCAGTTCCGCCTTCTCGCCCCGCTGGGGCACCTCGATCGCGACCTTCCGGCCGAGCTTGCCCGACAGCGCCTCGCACATCAGGTCGGCATCCTCGATCCCGTGGGACAGGAGCAGGAGCCGGGGCGGCTCTTTCGTGTCGTAGAACTGGCCGATGAAGGCTTCGAGCACCTCCGCCTCAGACACGTCCATCCCGGCGCGGGGATAGAAATCCCGGTTGCCCCAGTTCTGGTTGGCGCGGATGAAGAAGACCTGCACGCAGGCCTGCCCGCCCTCCATATGGAGCGCGATGATATCGGCCTCGGTCACGCCGCGCGGGTTGATGCCCTGCGAGGACTGCACCTGCGTCAGCGCGCGGATGCGGTCGCGCAGGGCGGCGGCGCGCTCGAACTCCATGTTGTCCGAGGCCTCCTGCATCTGTGCCGCAAGCTGGCCCTGGATCTTGGTCGAGCGCCCCGACAGGAAGCGCTCGGCATCGCGCACGCTCTCGGCATAGTCCGCCTCGGAGACCTTGCCGACGCAGGGCGCGCTGCAACGCTTGATCTGGTGCAGGAGACAGGGCCGCGTGCGGCTGTCGAAGACCGAATCCGAGCAGTTGCGCAGCAGGAACACCTTCTGAAGCTGGTTCAGCGTGCGGTTCACCGCGCCCGCACTGGCGAAGGGGCCGTAATAGCTGCCCTTCTCGCGCTTGGCGCCGCGATGCTTCTTGATTTGCGCGAAGGTATGATCGCCGGTCACGAGGATGTTCGGGAAGCTCTTGTCGTCGCGCAGGAGCACGTTGAACTTGGGCTTGAGCTGCTTGATCAGGTTCTGTTCGAGCAGCAGCGCCTCGGTCTCGGTGCGCGTCGTCAGGAACATCATCGACGCGGTCTCGCGGATCATCCGGTCGATGCGCGGGCTGTGGCCCGCGGGGCGCGCGTAGTTCGACACCCGCGCCTTGAGGTTGCGCGCCTTGCCGACATAGAGCACGCGGCTCTGGGCATCGAGCATCCGGTAGACGCCCGGGCTGGTGTCGAGCGTCTTCAGATAGGACTGGATGCAGGCATGCCCGGTCGGACCCTGGGGCTCTGCTGTTTCGGTCGTTTCGGTCATGTCACCTTCACGAATCGCTGTCGGCCGTCCCTCGATTCGACACCGTCGGGCTGCCCCGAACGCCAGAGCCGATCAAGAGCCAATGCCGATTGAGCGCATGTGGATAAAGCTGCGGACGAAATCCGTCACGGGTAAGATTTTCTCATTCAATATAGGGACTTCGCGCGAAAATCCGACACCCCATCATTTTTGCAAGTCGCTATTTTCATTGGGAAAAAATTTCATGCAGATCTCTGAATGTTCCACTCGTGCGATTGGGCCGACCCGAAAGGCCCTTGTTCGGGACGGTGCGTAAGTCCGACACGTCCCATCGCGAGAGCCGCTCAACGCCGTCGCCCCGATAGGGAGAACCGATTCGCTCCATGCGAATCATGAAGCGTACCAGGGCTCTCCGCGCTGCCCCGATCAGCGGTCGTGTTCAAGTTCAAAGGCATCCACGGTTCCTGTGGATAAAGCTGCGGGCAAATTCCAAACTTTCCGGAATTTTCCTTTGAATATGACAACTTCGTAAATTTGCTTTATTTTTGGGCGGATTTTTAACGCCCTGTAATTATTGATAAAAAAAGGCCTTAGGCGCAGCTTTAGGCCATCCGAACGGATAGGATGACGCTAGGTGAACACGCGCGACACGCGGTGGACAATCCGATTTTGGAGAGTGAACGCGCACATGGCCCAACCCGGTTCGAGACCGGAGGAGCCTGTTGCACTGCCGCGCGATGCGATTTGATGCCTGCGACACGATGAAGAGTGATTCGCGCCAATCTGTCGCAGGTCCGGACATAAAGCCTGTCGGGCCCGCGTCTTCAAGTCCGGGATACGCCGCAACGCCGACATGGCAGACGGGACTGTGGCCCAAGGGCCACGCAGACCGTCACTCGACGCCCTGAACGTCCGGCGTCTGCCAGGCCAGATGCTGGCCGCCATCAATGCACAGAAGCTGGCCCGTGACCGAGGGCGCATCCAGGAAATAGCCGAGCGCGCCGGTGATGTCCTCGGGATTGGCCCCGCGCGAGAGCGTCGTGGCCTCGCGCTGGCGGGCGAAATGCTGTTCGGACTGGCGCTCGCCCTGCAGCGTCGGGCCGGGACCGATGCCGTTCACCCGCACCCGCGGGGCCAGCGCCATCGCCGTGGTGCGGGTCATCGCCCAGAGGCCCATCTTGGCGATGGTATAGGTCATGAAATGCGGCGTCAGCTTGCGCACCCGCTGGTCGATCATATTGACCACCAGCCCCTGCGCGACCGGCTCTCCGTTGGCGTCCTCGACCGGCTCGGGCACCTGCTCTGCGAGCTTCTGCGTCAGGACGAAGGGGGCGCGCAGGTTGCTTTCGAGATGCCGGTCCCAGCTCTCGCGCGTGGCGCTCGACACGTCGTCATAGTCGAAGATCGAGGCGTTGTTCACCAGGACCGAGATCGGACCACCCAGGGCTTCGGAGGCGCGCCCGATGAGGCCCTGCACCGCGTCTTCGTCCAGAAGGTTGGCGCCGACCGCCGCGGCGTTGCGGCCTTCGCCGCGCAGGATCCCCGCGACCTCTTCGGCGGCGTCGTCCGAGCTGTTGTAATGAACCGCCACGTCATAGCCGCGCCGCCCGAGGTAAAGCGCCATGGCACGGCCCAGCCGCTTTCCGGCACCGGTGACAAGGGCTCTTCGGCTCATGAGGACGCTCCTGCGGATCAGATCAACACGGTGACGACATAGCCCACATAGAGCGCCGACAAGATCACGCCCCAGGTCCGGCCGATGTCCTTGCGCAGGAAGACGAACGGGATGAGCAGGAGCGACGCGCCCAGCATCACCCAGAGGTCGAAGGTCAGGAATCCGCGGTCGACCTCCATCGGCGCGATCAGCGACGCGATGCCGATAATGGCCAGGAGGTTGAACATGTTGGAGCCGATGACATTGCCCAGCGCCACATCCGCCTGCCGCCGGATCGCGGCGGCCACGGTCGTCGCCAGTTCCGGCAGCGAGGTGCCGATCGCCACGAGCGTGAGGCCGATCACCGTGTCGCTGACCCCGAAGCGCTGCGCGATCTCGGTGGCGCTGTCGACCAGGAGGTCGGCTCCGAGCGGAAGGCCCGCGAGGCCAAGCACCAGGTAGAGCGCGATTTTCCAGCCGCTCATCTCGGGATCGGCGCCCTCGACCTCTTCCTCGTCCTCGGCGGCCAGCGCCGCCGCCTTGGCGCCCTTGCGGTGGCTCCGGGCATCGCGGATCGCGTCGATGAGCGCGACGGTCAGGATCGTCAGCAGGATCAGGCCGGAGAGCCAGTCGAAGACCCCCCGAAAGGCGAGGCCGATGAAGACGAACGTGCCCGCGAGCATCACCAGATAGCTCTTGCGGGTGTCGTATTCCGAGGTGTGCATCACCGCGATCAGCGCCGGGATGCCCAGGACCAGAAGCACGTTCGCGGTGTTCGATCCGACGACATTGCCGAGCGCGATGCCCGGCACATCGTCGAGCGCGGCCTTGATGGAGATCAGGAGTTCCGGCGCCGAGGTGCCGAAGGCGACGACCGTCAGGCTCACGATCAGGGCGGGAATGCCGATCCTGAGCGCGAGGTTCACCGCGCCCTTGACCAGCGCGTCACCGGCCAGGAGCAGGATGACGAGACCCAGGACCGCGGTCAGCCAGACCATCAGCCCTTGCCTCCGCAGGGGCACGGGCCCTTGCCGATGCGGTGACGCCCGCAGGCGGGACATTTGGTCTGGGCCAGTCCCGGCAGCTTGGGCATGCGCAGTTTTCCGAACATGCCGAGCACGCCCATGAAGATCAGGAACAGAAGGACGATCTTGACGATCACGTCAGAGGCCAAAGCGCGCGAAACCCGCGCGCTCCTCGATCTCGCCCAGCCCGTCGCGCAACAGCGTCGCGCCGAAGCGGCCCAGGAGAGGCTTCCGGCGCTCGTAGCGGCGGAAGCGCACCTTGTCGCCGAAGCGCTCTTTCATCACCGGCACCAGATGGCCGATCCCGTCGGCCAGGCCGATGGCGACCGCGCCCGCGCCGATCCAGACCTCGCCGGTGAAGAGATCGTCGGTCTCGGCGAGCTTGGCGCCGCGGCGGTCCTTCACATGGGCGATGAAGCCGTCATGGAGCTGCGAGAGGATCCGGTTCAGGCGCTCGACATCCTCTTCCTTCTCGGGCTGGAACGGGTCGAGCATGGATTTCGACTGGCCCGCCGTGTGCACGCGCCGCTCGAGCCCCTGCCGCTGCAGGAAGACATGCGCACCGAACCCCGCCGAGATCACCCCGATCGAGCCCAGGATCGAGCTCTGGTCGGCATAGATCTCGTCGGCGGCGCTGGCGATCCAGTAGCCGCCCGAGGCCGCGACATCCTCGACGAAGGCGAAGACCGGCACGTTCTTCTCAGCGGCGAGGCGGCGGATGCGCGATCCGATCAGCGCCGATTGCACCGGCGAGCCGCCCGGAGAGTTGATCTCGAGCGCGACGGCGGCGGGCTTGCCGCGCGAGAACGCCTTGTCCAGCACCTCGGCGACCGAGCGGTCGGAGAGGCTGCCGCGCCCGCCCGACGAGATCATGCCCTGCAGGCGCACCACGGCCACGACGGGGTCGTGCTTGATGAAGGGGATGAAGCGTTTCATTGTCGCCGATGTAGCCTCGGGTCCGGCGACAAACAAGGCAGGGGCCGAGAAACCCGCCCCGAGACCCGGTTCCGGCGAGCGGCGCGTCAGAAGAAGCTTTGCGGATCTATGTCGATGGCGCGGCGCAACTGGCCGCGCAGGGGGAAGCGCGCGGCCCATTCTGCGAGCGCGCTCTGCAGCGCGACGCCCTTCGGCGCCTTCACCAGAAGCCGGACGCGGTGGCGGCCCCGGACCCGCGCGATGGGCGCGGGGGCCGGTCCGAAGACCTGCGCGCCGAGCGCGCGGAGCGGGCCGTCGCCCCGGGCCATTGCGTTGCCGAGATCGAAGACCTCCTGCACATCGGTGCTCGACAGGATCACCCCGGCCATGCGCCCGTAGGGCGGCATGCCGGCCTGCCGACGGGCGTCTGCCTCGGCGCGCCAGAAGCCCTCTTCATCGCCCGAGAGGATCGCGCGGATCACCGGGTGCTCGGGCTGGAAGGTCTGCATCAAGGCCTCGCCGGGCTTCTCGGCCCGACCGGCGCGGCCCGCGACCTGCCGCATCAGCTGGAACGTGTGCTCGGCGGCGCGCAGGTCCGACCCCTGCAGCCCGAGATCCGCGTCGATCACGCCGACCAGCGTCAGGAGCGGGAAGTTGTGCCCCTTGGCGACGAGCTGCGTGCCGATCACGATATCGGCGGCCCCCTCCGCGATGGCCCCGATCTCGGCCTTGAGCGCCCGCGCCGAGCCGTAGAGATCCGAGGACAGGACCGCGATCCGGGCATCGGGGAACAGACCGCGCGCTTCCTCGGCCAGGCGTTCGACGCCCGGGCCGACGGCGGCGAGCTTGCCCTCGACCTCGCAGGAGGGGCAGGTCTCGGGCACGGGGCGCGTCTCGCCGCATTGGTGGCAGACGAGCCGCTTGAGGAACCGGTGCTCGACCATGCGCGCGTCGCAGTGCTGGCAGCCGATCTGGTGCCCGCAGGCGCGGCAGATGGTGACCGGCGCGTATCCGCGACGGTTGAGAAAGAGAAGCGCCTGCTCGCCGCGTTCCATCCGCACTCTGACCGCCCCGGCAAGCCGTGGCGAGATCCAGCGCGAGCCGGGCAGATCCTCGGCGCGCATGTCGATGGCGCGCATCTCGGGCATCACCGCCGCGCCGAAGCGGGCGGTCAGGTCGAGCCGGTCGTATTTGCCCGCATCCGCGTTGGCCCAGCTCTCGAGGCTCGGCGTGGCCGAGGCGAGGATCACGCGCGCGTCCAGGATCGAGGCGCGCAGCACCGCCATGTCGCGGGCATTGTAGAGCACGCCCTCTTCCTGCTTGTAGGAGCCGTCATGTTCCTCGTCGACGACGATGAGACCGAGCCGTTCGAAGGGCAGGAACAGCGCCGAGCGGGCGCCCACGACAAGCTGCGCGCCGCCCTCTCCGACCATGCGCCAGACGCGGCGGCGCTCGGTCACGGTCACGCCGGAATGCCACTCGGCGGGGCGCGCGCCGAAGCGGGCCTCGACGCGGGTCAGGAAATCGGCCGAGAGCGCGATCTCGGGCAGAAGCACCAGCGCCTGCCGTCCCTTGCGCAGGCATTCGGCGACCGCTTCGAGATAGACCTCGGTCTTGCCCGAGCCGGTCACGCCTTTCAGAAGCGTGGTGCCGTAGCCGCCCTCGCGCAGACCGGCGACGAGCTTCGCGGCGGCGGCGCCCTGGTCCTCGGTCAGGTCCTTTGCGCCGTGATCGGGATCGAGCCGCGGGAAGGGGGTGTCGCGCGGGCTGTCCTCTTCGCGCACCACGCCCTGCTTGACGAGCCCCTTCACGACCGAGGAGGTGACGCCCGCGGCCTCGGAAAGCTCGCCCAGCGTCAGCGCGAGCCCGCCCATCTCGTCGAGCACCTGCAGGACCCGCCGCCGCGCGTCGGTCTCGCGGTCGGGCTGGCCCTCGCCCCGGCGGTAGATCTTTCGCGTTGCGGGCGCATCGCCGAGGCCCGGCGTCCGGGTCGCGAGACGCAGCATCTGCGAGAGCGGCGTCAGCGTGTACTCCCCGGCGCGGGCCAGAAAGACACGCATCTCCTCGCGCATCGGGCGCGCGTCGAGAACCCGCGTGACGGGGCGCAGCTTCTCGAGCGGGTAGCCGCCCTCGCCCGCGTCCCAGACCACGCCCAGGACCTTGCGCGGCCCGAGCGGGACCTCGACGAAATCGCCCAGCGCGCATCCGCCTTCGGGCGCGCGGTAATCCAGCACGCGATCCAGCGGCTGGGCGGTCAGGATTCCAACCCGCTCTCCATTTTCGAAAAACCGCTCCATCAGGCTCCGCCCGTTAGCGCCAACCCAAGGCCCTTTTGACCCGGCTCCGCATGGGGTATGACACGGGTCAGCAAATGCCAAGCAAGGCCCAAGGGAGGTTTGCCATGAAATTCTTCGTCGACACCGCCGACATCGAGGCGATCCGGGAACTGAACGATCTCGGGATGGTGGACGGGGTCACCACGAACCCCTCCCTGATCAAGAAATCCGGCCGCGATATCCTCGAAGTGACCAAGGAAATCTGCGAAATGGTCGACGGTCCGGTCTCGGCCGAGGTCGTCGCGCTCGCGGCGGAGGACATGATCACGGAAGGCCGCAAACTTCTGGAGATCGCCGACAACATCGCCGTCAAGGTGCCGCTGACCTGGGACGGTCTCCGGGCCTGCAAGGTGCTGACCAGCGAAGGCTACATGGTCAACGTCACACTCTGCTTCACCGCCAACCAGGCGATTCTCGCCGCGAAGGCGGGCGCGACCTTCATCTCGCCCTTCATCGGGCGCCTCGACGACCTGAACATCGACGGTCTCGACCTGATCTCGGACATCCGCGAGATCTACGACAATTACGGCTACGAGACGCAGCTTCTCGCCGCGTCGATCCGCTCGGCCAACCACATGTCGGAATGCGCCAAGATCGGCGCCGATGTCTGCACCGCGCCGCCGAACGTGATCAAGGCGATGGCCAACCACGTGCTGACCGACAAGGGTCTCGACCAGTTCGTGAAGGACGCGCAGGACGCGGGCATCAAGATCGTCTGATCGCGGGTCGCAGGCAAAACTTTATCTAAAGTTTTGCAGACCGCGCCGGACCCGGGAGCTGGGCCTGAAAAATCTTAGTTAAGATTTTTCAGGCCGGTTCGCGCAGCACCCGCGGCACCTTGAATTCGATGTGCTCCTCGGCGGTGACGACCTTGTTCACCGTGACCTCGTAGCGGTCGCGGAAGGCGTCGATCACCTCCTCGATCAGCACTTCGGGCGCGGAGGCCCCCGCGGTCAGGCCAACCGAGGCGATCCCGTCGAGCGCGCGCCAGTCGATATCCGCCGCGCGCTGCACGAGCTGCGCGTAGGGGCAGCCCGCCTTCGCCGCGACCTCGACCAGCCGCTTGGAGTTCGAGGAGTTCGGCGCTCCCACCACCAGAAGCGCATCGCACTCCGGCGCCATCGCCTTGACCGCTTCCTGCCGGTTGGTCGTGGCGTAGCAGATATCTTCCTTGTGCGGTCCCACGATCTTGGGGAAGCGCGCTTTCAGCGCGGCGACGATCTCGGCGGTGTCGTCGAGCGACAGCGTCGTCTGGGTGACAAAGGCCAGCCGTTCGGGATCGCGCACCGACACGGTCGCGACATCCGCGACGGTCTCGACCAGCAGCACCTCGCCCTCGGGCAGCTGGCCCATCGTGCCGACCGTCTCGGGGTGGCCGGCATGGCCGATCATGATCATCTGGAGGCCGTTCTCGTGATGCCGCGCGGCCTCGATATGGACCTTGGAGACCAGCGGGCAGGTCGCGTCGACATAGAGCATCTCGCGCCGCGCCGCCTCGGCCGGGACCGCCTTGGGCACGCCATGCGCCGAGAAGATCACCGGCCGATCCTCGGGGCAGTCGTCGAGATGCTCGACGAAGACCGCGCCCTTGTCGCGCAGCCCGTCGACGACGAAGCGGTTGTGCACGATCTCGTGGCGGACATAGACCGGCGCGCCCCATTTCTCGAGCGCCATCTCGACGATCTTGATCGCCCGGTCCACGCCCGCGCAGAAGCCGCGCGGCGCGGCGAGGTGAAGGGTCAGGGGCGGTTTGCTCATCGGTGGCTCTCCTTTCGCCCAGAGCTATGCGAAGCGTCGCGGGGAATCCAGCCTCCGGCCCGCTCACACCAGGGTGACTTGCCAGCCCCGGCCTTTTCGCCTTGATCTTGGGGCATTCCTGTTCGGAGACCCCCATGGCGCCTTCCCTGCCCACCCTCGTATCGACGCTGGCCCTCGCGGTGACCCTGGCGGCCCCGGAGCGGGCCCGCGCCGAGGCGCTCTTTCCCTATACCGAGCCTGAGCGGGTCGCGGCGGGCGAGGCGCTTTATGCCGAGCATTGCGCGGCGTGCCACGGCGCCGATCTCGAGGGGCAGCCGAACTGGATGGAGCAGGATGCCGAGGGCTATCTGCCCGCCCCGCCCCATGACGAGACTGGCCATACCTGGCACCACCCGGACCGCCTGCTCTTCGACATCGTGAGTCAGGGGACCGAGGCGCTGGTCGGCGGCGAGTACCGCTCGCGCATGGCGGGCTATGGCGACGTCCTGACCGAGCAGGAGATCATCGACGTCATGGCCTTCATCAAGAGCACCTGGTCCGAACCGATCCAGCGCCGCCACGACGCGATCAACGGCGGCTAGGCCGCCGCCGCGTTCGTCACCCAGGCGAGAACGATGTAGCGGCCGGTCTTGGCCAGCGTGACCAGCGCCACGAAGAGCCAGGCGGGACAGCGCATGATCCCGGCGATGACGGTGAAGGCGTCTCCGAACGGGGCCCAGCTGAGCAGAAGCGTCCAGACGCCCCAGCGCGCATACCAGCCCTGGGCGCGTTCAAGATGCGCGTCCGAGACCGGGAACCAGCGACGCCCGCGGAAATGTTCGGCGAACATCCCGAGCACGTAGTTCACGACCGCGCCGAGAATGTTCCCGGCGCTCGCCACCAGGACGATCACCCAGATCGGCGCCGCCTCCTTCAGCTGCAACGCGACGAAGACGACCTCGGATTGGAACGGCAGGATGGTCGCCGCACCGAAGGCGGCGGCGAACAGTCCAACAAGCGCGGCGACATCCTGCATCCCTGGCGTCGTGTCGCGCGTGCCGGATCAGCTGTTCGAGCTGGCGACTTCCAGATTCCGCCCGCTCCCGCCGGTGCCCTGCTGATCGCGCGGAGGGCGGCCGATGGTTTCGCGCAGATCGTCGAGCTCGATGAAGTTATCGGCCTGGCGGCGCAGTTCATCGGCGATCATCGGCGGCTGCGAGCGAATGGTCGAGACGACCGACACCCGAACGCCCTGACGCTGGAGGCTTTCGACCAGGGGCCGGAAATCGCCATCGCCGGAGAAGAGCACGATATGATCGACACGCGGCGCCAATTCCATGGCGTCGACCGTCAGCTCGATATCCATGTTGCCCTTGACCTTACGTCGGCCCTGGCTGTCGGTGTATTCCTTGGCCGGCTTGGTCACCATGGTGAAGCCGTTGTAGTGCAGCCAATCAACCAGAGGACGAATCGGTGAGTAGTCGTCGTTCTCGAGCAGGGCCGTGTAGTAGAAGGCTCGGAGCATCTTGCCGCGGCGCACAAACTCCTGTCTTAGAAGCTTGTAATCGATATCGAATCCCAGCGCTTTCGCAGCTGCATAAAGGTTCGACCCATCGATGAACAACGCCAATCGCTCATCTTTGTAAAACATCAAATTTCCTTCCGACAATTGAAGGGGCGTCACATGCCAGTGTTCGAATATTATCGACGCCGTTGGTGAAGTAATTATTCAAAACATCAGACGGATCAAGACGTGGACCTTGTCGCAAAAGGATAGAACCATTCCATATTTCGGGCAACACTCGATCATCGCGCTGGGATCAAACATGGCTCTCGGAGACGTGTCTCCGATCGGGATTCTCGGCGCGGCCATTCGCGAACTCGGGCACGAGGGATTGCGGCTGCGTCGCCTCAGCCGCTTCTATTCCACCCCCTGTTTTCCGCCCGGCGCGGGTCCGGATTACGTCAATGCCGCCGCGCTTATCGCCCCCGAGAGAGACGGATACACGCCTGAGGAGATCCTCGCCGCGCTCCATCGGATCGAGGCGCGCTTCGAGCGCAGGCGCGAGCGGCGATGGGCGTCGCGCACGCTCGACCTGGACCTGATCGCCGCCGGAGACGCCGTCCGCCCGGACCGCGCCACCTGGGAGGACTGGCGCGACCTAACGCTCGGTGAGCAGCAGCGTCTCGCGCCGGGCGAGCTGATCCTGCCGCATCCGCGGCTGGCCGACCGCGCCTTCGTCCTGGTGCCGCTTGCCGACATCGCGCCCGGCTGGCGCCACCCCGTCACGGACCTGAGCGTGACCGAGATGCTGGCCGCGCTCGGACCCGGTGCGCGGGCGGAGATCACGCCGTTTTAACCGGAAAGGCGGCTTGTCAAGACATTTCATTCGGGTTAGGGGTGCCACTTCTGACGACAGACCGATTGACTGGAGACATCCATGGCCCGCGTGACGGTAGAAGATTGCGTCGACAAGGTCCCGAACCGCTTCGAGCTGGTGATGCTCGCCGCGCATCGCGCCCGCGAGATCTCTTCCGGCGGTGCGCTCACCGTCGACCGGGACAACGACAAGAACCCCGTCGTTGCCCTGCGCGAGATCGCCGAGGAGACCCAATCGGCCGACGAGCTGCGTGAGCGGCTGATCGAGTCGAACCAGACCCAGATCGAGGTCGACGAGCCCGAGGACGACGCCATGGCGCTCCTGATGGGCTCCGAGCCCGACAAGCCTCAGGACGACGACATGTCCGAGGAGAAGCTCCTGCGCGCGCTCATGGAGGCGCAGGGCGAAGGCTGAAACACGCCCCCCGGGGCCGTTTGGGAACTGTAGTGGATGATCGCGGCCGAAGACCTCATCGCGCTTGTCCGCAACTACAACCCCAAGACCAATGAGACGCTGATCCGCGCGGCCTATGATTACGGCCGCGCGATGCATGAGGGGCAGGTGCGCCGCTCGGGCGAGCCCTATTTCACGCATCCGGTCGCCGTCGCGGCGATCCTGACCGAGCAGCAGCTCGACGATGCCACCATCGTCACCGCGCTCCTGCACGACACCATCGAAGACACCAAGTCGACCTATGCCGAGATCTCCAAGCGCTTCGGCGAGGAGATCGCACTTCTGGTCGACGGCGTCACCAAGCTGACCAACCTCCAGCTCTCCTCGACCGAGACCAAGCAGGCCGAGAACTTCCGCAAGCTCTTCATGGCGATGTCGCGGGACCTGCGGGTGATCCTCGTGAAGCTCGCCGACCGTCTGCACAACATGCGCACCATCAAGGCGATGGCGCATGAGAAGCAGGTCCAGAAGGCGCGCGAGACGATGGACATCTACGCGCCGCTGGCGGGCCGGATGGGCATGCAGTGGATGCGCGAGGAGCTCGAGGACCTCGCCTTCCGCGTCCTCAATCCCGAGGCCCGCGCCTCGATCATCCGCCGCTTCATCACGCTCCAGCGCGAGACCGGTGACGTGATCCACCGGATCACCTCGGACATGCGCATCGAGCTCGACAAGATGAAGATCGAGGCGGATGTCTTCGGGCGCGCCAAGAAGCCCTATTCGATCTGGCGCAAGATGCAGGAAAAGGAGATGGGCTTCTCGCGCCTCTCCGACATCTACGGCTTCCGCGTCATCACCCGCTCCGAATCCGACTGTTACGCCGCGCTCGGCGCCATCCACCGCCGCTGGCGCGCGGTGCCGGGCCGGTTCAAGGACTATATCAGCCAGCCCAAGTCGAACGGCTACCGCTCGATCCACACCACCGTCTCGGGCCGCGACGGCAAGCGTGTCGAAGTGCAGATCCGCACCCGCCAGATGCACGAGGTCGCCGAGACCGGCGTCGCGGCGCACTGGTCCTATCGCGACGGCGTGCGTGCCCAGAACCCCTTTGCGGTCGATCCGGCGCGCTGGATCGCGTCGCTGACCGAACAGTTCGACGCCGAAGAGGATCACGACGCCTTCATGGAGGCGGTGAAGCTCGAGATGTATTCCGACCAGGTCTTTTGCTTCACGCCCAAGGGCGACGTGGTGCGGATGCCCAAGGGCGCGACGCCGCTCGATTTCGCCTATGCGATCCACACCCGGATCGGCGCGGGCTGCGTCGGCGCCAAGGTCGACGGGCTGCGCGTGCCGCTCTGGACCCGGCTCAAGAACGGGCAGTCGGTCGAGATCATCACCGCCGAGGGCCAGACCCCGCAGGCGACCTGGCTCGACATCGCCACGACCGGCAAGGCCAAGTCCGCGATCCGCCGCTCCCTGCGCGAAGCCAACCGCGAGCGCTACATCAAGCTCGGGCGCGAGCTGGCCCGCTCGGCCTTCGAGCATGTCGGCAAGAAGGCCTCCGACAAGGTGCTCGACACCGCCGCGCGGACGCTCCGGCTCGACGACGCCGACACGCTGCTGGCACGGCTCGGCTCAGCCGAGATCACCGCCCGCGATGTCGTGGAGGCGGTCTATCCGGACCTCGCCCCGCGCAAGCAGACCGGCGTCGAGCCCAGCCGCGCGGTGATCGGCCTCGAGCCCGACCAGGGTTTCGAGCGCGCCTCCTGCTGCCAGCCGCTCCCCGGCGAGCGCATCGTCGGCATCGTCCGGCGCGGCCAGGGCGTGATCGTCCACGCCATCGATTGCGCGCGCCTCGCCGATGTCGAGAACGAGCCGGATCGCTGGATCGACCTGCATTGGGCCTCGGGCGACCACGCGCCGATCTACCCCGTCAGCCTCGAATTGACGATCGGCAATGACGCTGGCGTGTTGGGACGGATTTGCACATTGATCGGCGAACAGAACGCCAATATCTCAGACCTGCAGTTCATCGACCGGAAACCGGACTTTTATCGCCTCACGATCGACATAGCCCTGAGCGATGCTGAGCACCTTCATTCGGTGATGTCCGCGCTCGAAGCCGAAAGCGATGTCGCCGCCGTGGTTCGCGTCCGAGACCGCGACCATGAACAGGATCGACCGCGCAACGCGGCGGAGTGACGGGACGAAAGGGAGCGGGACTTGGTCTTCAAGCGCCGCGACAGGCAGCCGATCTGGAAGCGCATGCTCCGCGCGCTCTGGCCCAAGGGCGGCTGGGGCCGCGCCGCGCGCTATGTCCAGCATCGCCTGCACCGGCTTCCAGACCCGCCCGAGCGGATCGCTCGCGGCATCTTCGCCGGGGTCTTCACCACCTTCACCCCTTTCTACGGCCTGCATTTCGTCATCGCGGGCCTCCTGGCGCTGGTCCTGCGCGGCAACGTCCTCGCGGCGCTTCTGGCGACCTTCTTCGGCAACCCGCTGACCTATCTGCCCATCGGCATGGTGTCGCTCCAGACCGGCTACTGGCTCCTTGGCGTCGATCGCGACCCCGAGACCCATCACGGCCTCGCCCGCGCCTTCTCGCAGGCGGGCCACGATCTTTGGGAGAACATCGCGGCGCTCTTCACCCGCGCCGAGGCCGACTGGACCGGGCTGTCGATCTTCTACCAGGAGGTCTTCTACCCCTATCTCGTGGGCGGCATCCTGCCCGGCATCATCACCGCGCTCGTCTGCTACTACCTGTCCGTGCCGCTGATCCGCGCCTATCAGAACCGCCGCCGCGGCATCCTCAAGGCCAAGTTCGCCGCCTTGAAAGCCAAGAAGAAACAGGCTGACGGCGGCTCCGCCGCGGATTAGGTATCGACCAGCACCACCCGGAGGATCGCCCCGTGACCGCATCCGAGAAATTGCGCCTCGGCGTCAATATCGACCATGTCGCCACCGTCCGGAACGCGCGCGGCTCGGCCTATCCCGATCCCGTGCGCGCCGCGCTCCAGGCCGAACAGGCCGGGGCCGACGGCATCACCGCGCATCTGCGCGAGGATCGCCGCCACATCCGCGACAGCGATATCGACGCGCTGACCGAGGCGCTGTCGGTGCCGCTCAATTTCGAGATGGCCGCGACCGACGAGATGCAGGAGATCGCGCTGCGCTACCGCCCGCACGCCGTCTGCATCGTCCCCGAGAAGCGCGAGGAGCGCACCACCGAGGGCGGTCTCGAGGTCGCGAAGGACGAGAACCGCCTCGCGCATTTCATCGCGCCCTTGCGCGACGCGGGCTGCCGGGTCTCGATCTTCATCGCCGCCGACCGCCCGCAGATCGAAGCCGCGCGCCGCATCGGTGCGGCGGTCGTCGAGCTGCATACCGGCGCCTATTGCGACTTCCACGCCGAGGGCCGCTTCGACGCGCGCGACGCCGAGCTCGAGCGGCTGCGCGAGATGTCGGCCTTCGCCCATGAGCTCGGTCTCGAGGTCCATGCCGGGCACGGGCTGACCTATGACACGGTCGGCCCGATCGCCGCGTTCCCCGAGCTGCGCGAGCTGAATATCGGGCATTTCCTGATCGGCGAGGCGATCTTCCGCGGCCTCGACGCCTCCATCGCCGAGATGCGCCGGGTGATGGACGCGGCGCGCGGATGAGGCGCGCGGTCCTCCTCCACGCGCTCCTGCCGCTGGCGCTTGCCGCCGCGCCCGCCTCAGCCGCGAGCCTGCGCAGCTGCGACACGTTCGAGGCCGGCGCGCAGTTCCTGATCCTGCCCGCGGACGAGGGCGTGCGAAGTTACGCCAACGGCGCGATCAGCCTCCTCCATCTCGACACCGATGGCGAACCGGCCTGCTGCTCCTCGCATCTTCTTGTCCGCCATCCCGACCCCTCCGCGCCCTTCCAGGCCTGCACGCTGATCTCGCATGAGGGCGAGATGGGATTCCAATGGCTGTTCCTCTCCGAGGCCGAGGCCCGCTACGACCCCGCCACCGGGCTCAGCGTCGGGAGCCCTGCATTTCTCTACGGCGAGACCGCCCCCCGCCCCGCCCGCCTGACGATCACCGTGAACCAGGCGCAAGGCACGGTCCGCGCCGAGAACGCGCTCCGATGATCGAGCCCACCGCCGCAGAGACCCACGCGCTCGAGGCCGTCATCGACCTCGCGCTGGCGCGCCACCAGGAGACGGGCGGCGTGGTCTTCACCGCCGCCGTCCTGCAGGGCGACCGCATTCTCGCGCTCGAGGCCAACGAGGTCTCGACCACCTGCGACCCGTCGCGCCACGCCGAGATCGTCGCCATCGCCCGCGCCGCGGAGGCCCGGGGCGACACCGATCTCTCAGGCGCGACGCTCATCGCCTCCATGCAGCCCTGCGAGATGTGCCTCGCGGCGATGCGCTGGGCCGGGATCGACCGGCTCCTCTTCGCCATGACCCAGGACGAAGCCCCTGCCTTCTTCCAGTTCCCGGCCTTCTCGATCGCGGATTTCGCCGCCGCCTCCAAAGAGCCCTTCCACTGGCGCGGCGGGCTCGGGCAGGAGCGCGTCCGGGAGATCTACAGGTGATCCTCGGCATCGGCACCGATCTCTGCAATATCGAGCGGATCGAGCGCACGCTGGCGCGGTTCGGCGACCGCTTCCGCAACCGGGTCTTCACCGAGACCGAACAGCGCAAGGCCGAGGCCCGCGCCGACACGCCCGGCACCTATGCCAAACGCTGGGCCGCCAAGGAGGCCTGCTCCAAGGCGCTCGGCACCGGCCTCAGGATGGGCATCGCCTGGAAGGACATGGCCGTCTCGAATCTGCGGACCGGGCAGCCGGTAATGCAGGTGACCGGCTGGGCCGCCGAGAGGCTGGCCGCGATGACACCGCCGGGTCACGAGGCGATCATCCACGTCACGCTCACCGACGATCACCCCTGGGCGCAGGCCTTCGTGGTGATCGAAGCGCGCCCCCTGACCCCCACCTCCGCCTGAGCCGACCGACGCCGCTCAAGCGCCGCCCGCCCCAGGCTTCATCTGTCCAGAAATATTCCTCGGGGGGTCTGGGGGACAGACAGCCCCCCAGCGCGCGCCACAGGCACCGTCGCCAACCAGCGACGCGCGACCAGCGCCCCCCAGCCTCTGCCTCCGCCTGAGCCGACCGGCGCCGCTCAAGCGCCGCCCGCCCCAGGCTTCATCTGTCCAAAAATAGGCGATTGTATATTTGACAAACCCAAGCGGGATTCCTATATTTAAGTCATAGAGTTGAGGAACCCGCCATGTCTGTCCTATCCGCCCCCTACATGCACGATGAAGCCGCAGCGTTTGCGCACGTTGAGAGCATCATCTGGCAGGACGGTCCGGTGTGCCCGCACTGCGGCGTCGTGGACTGCGCTTATCGCCTGACGGGCGTTCGCACCAAGCCGAGCAAGAAGCACCCGGAAGGCAAAGAGCGCCACGGCCTGTGGAAGTGCCGCGAGTGCCGCAAGCAGTTCACGGTTCGCAAGGGCACGATCTTCGAGGAAAGCCAC
The DNA here is from genome assembly GCF_042679605.1 of Litorisediminicola beolgyonensis. Classification (NCBI taxonomy): domain Bacteria; kingdom Pseudomonadati; phylum Pseudomonadota; class Alphaproteobacteria; order Rhodobacterales; family Paracoccaceae; genus Litorisediminicola; species Litorisediminicola beolgyonensis. Next base: position 26,023 of record NZ_JBHTMU010000015.1, on the reverse strand, counting down.
ATTGAAATGCACCTGTGGCTACAGGCGATCCACCTCATGGTTTCCAGCAAGAAGGGCATCAGCAGCCACCAGCTGCACCGCGTTCTCGGCATCACCTACAAGAGCGCCTGGTTTCTGACCCATCGCATCCGTGAGTGCATGCGCTCCGGCGCGCTGGCCCCGTTTGGCTCTGGTGGCGGCACCGTCGAAGTGGACGAGACTTTCATCGGCACGGCCTAAAAGAAGCCCGCTAAGGCCCGTGGTGGCGCGCACAAGAACAAGATGCTGACGCTCGTAGATCGCACTACCGGCACCGCCAAGAGCATCATTGTGGACGACCTCAAGAAGTCTACGCTGGTGCCGATCCTGCGCGAGAATATCGCCGCAGAGGCGCACGTTATGACCGACGAGGCGCTCCAGTATCGCACTCTTGCCGACGACTTTGCAGGCCACGGTTGGACGAACCACAGCGCAGGCGAGTATGTGAACCTTGAGAACCGCGCGATCCACACCAACACGGTCGAGGGCTTCTACAGCATTTTCAAGCGCGGCATGAAGGGCGTGTACCAGCGCTGTGACAAGCAACATCTGCACCGCTACGCTGCCGAGTTTGACTTCCGTTACAACAACCGCATGGCGAACGGTGTGGATGATGCGGAGCGAGGCGCGATTGCGCTGCGTGGTGTGGTCGGGAAGCGGCTGACCTACGCAAGGCCTGATTGCTAAGTAGACTGCGTTAAAATGACTCTTTATCAGTGAGTTATGTCAGTCAGCGAAAAACAGCTTGAGGATGTAGACGCCTACCTGTCCAGCACCGATAAGGAACTGGAGTGGCCGCAGCCTGAGTGGGTGAATACTGGGCGTGATGACTTCCAGTGCACTTGGGGAATTGTGGAGAGTGGCGAGGTTCAGAGGTCTTATCTCAAGCTGCGCATACCCGCAGCGAGCTTTGAGAATCCGTCCGTCGGGTTGATTTTCCGTGGTAATCCTGTGGCACGCCTAGACCGCGCAAAAGACTCGCAGTGCGAGGGCAACCCTCCCTACGCCACCAGACTTGGCTTGCCTTATCAAGTTTGCGGTCCGCACGTTCACGCGTGGGAGCACAACCGCCAGCACGTGGCAATGTCAGGGCTCTGGGAGCTGCCCGCCCGAGCCCCCGTGACGGACAATATGTCCCGACTAAACCAGATGTTTTTCTGGTTTTGCGATCATATTTCGCTTAAGATTCCAACAGATTGCAGGCAGCTTCACCTGCCGGATCGCGGGCTTTTCGGAGACCCAAATGCTTGATTGTCATGAAATAACAAGCGCTCTGGGCGAGTTTGGTCTTTGCGAAAAAACTGAACGCGGCACACGTGTTACCACCCATTGCCTTTATCCATCATTCGAGCCTGTCAGCGTTATGGTGGTGTCGGGGAAGGTTGGCTTTGAGGTCCACGACAACGCTGGCGCTGTGACCTCTGCTTGGCTCCACGGTCGGGATCGGGCGGCTATCGGTAAGATACTCGCAAAGTCAGCCCGCACCTATGGCTGCGACTTCGAGAAGGATGTTATCTCGTGTCGAGCCTTCGAGGTTCGCGGCCTTTATGGAGCCATCCTCTCTGTCGCGAATGCGTCGGCAGACGCTGCACGAGCCGCTTTAGGAAAAGAAACAGTTCAAAGTGAAGAGAGTCTTGTGGCTCGAACTCATGCAGTCTTAGAGCGATCGCATCAGAATTTAAAACTGCGCAAAGGTTTCGATTACCCCGGCCAAAGCGGGAAGCATTACAAATTTGACATCGCGGCATTTCGAGAAGATGAATTGGCGTTGTTTGAAGCCGTGTTACCGCACCCATACTCTATCGCTTCGAAATACCTGGCATTCTCAGATACAGAAACACGTCCGGGCCTTTACAAGTATGCCGTGTATGACCAAGCGCTACCATCAGAAGATCGCGCGCTTATTTCCAATGTCGCCGATCTCGTTTCCTACAACTCTTTTGTAAAGACGGGCGGAAATGTCATCTTCACCTAAATCCCAGATTGAACGCTTCAGGGAAGCCGCCCGCCAGCTAGAGGCGGACGACGACGAAGAACGGTTTAATCAGAAGCTGCGGAAGCTGTCGAAGCAGAAGCCAAGCGAGAAGGCCAAAGACAATGGTTCTGACTAGATCAAAGCGCCTTCGGCTTGCCGTGGTAATGCAGGCAGCTCGTCTGCTGCGAGTGCCGGTCTGCCTGCACCAAGAGTTCTTATCCAAGGAGCGTCCGCCGGACGTTGCTCTGAGACAGCACGCTGGCGAGAGTGGCCGGATACTTCACTTCGCCCCTCGTGGCGAAGATACCAGTCGAAGCGTTAACAACTAGCAGCGTGTCTAATAGCGACATTTCCGAGCCCAGGTAGATTGCACCAGCCAGTTGCTCTGCTGTCTTCGACGACCTGATTATGATGAGCGACGTGGTTTCTTCCCAAGCTAAGCCGTCTTCGGCCTCGAACTTGACCCTTTCAACGAGAGAGTTGTAACGGTTCAGGTAGGTTGAGTTGTTCGCAATGCGAAACGATATCATGTAAGAAGCCATTCTGGCGTCCTTTCGCTTGATGCGACGGACCGCCTTGACTTGCTGGAGTCCTCCCAGTTAGGATTCCCCTACCTTATCCAGCTATCCGCAGCGGCCCGTCTCAAAGGGTTGCGGAGATCGGAAAGTTAGCGCCGCCTTGGTTCCCGCCTCGGCGGCGCATCCGTTTCCAAACGTCGCCGTTAGTCTCGATTCGTTCTTGTGTCGAGTCAAGCGCCAGGCACAAGATATATGATATCTGGTTACGGGTTTGTCAAATATACAATCGCCCAAAAATATTCCTCGGGGGGCTGGGGGGCAGACAGCCCCCCAGCGCGGGCCAAACAGACCGACATCGGAAACGGAGGCGCTACCAGCGCCCGAGCGCCGCCTCGTCCTCGTCCTTGGCCGCGACCCAGCTCTCGCCATCGGCGCCGCGTTCCTTCTTCCAGAAGGGCGCCCGCGACTTGAGGTAGTCCATAAGGAACTCCGCCGCCTCGAAGGCGTCGCGCCGGTGCGGCGCGGCGGTGGCGACCATCATGATCCGCTCGCCGGGCCGGAGCGGGCCGTAGCGGTGGATCACCAGAACGTCGCCCAGCGACCAGCGCGTCTGGGCCTCGCGCGCAATGGTCTCGAGCGCGCGTTCGGTCATGCCGGGGTAATGCTCGATCTCCATCACCTCGAGATCGCCGTCGCCGCGCACCTGGCCCGCGAAGGTGACCACCGCGCCGATATCGCCGCGCCCCGCGGCGAAGCGGTCGCATTCCGCGCCGAAATCGAACGGCGCCTCCTGCACGACGATCCGCATTAGCCGCCGGTCATCGGCGGGAAGAACGCGACCTCGCGCGCGCCCGCGAGGGGCGCGTCGAAATCGGTCAGTTCCTGATCGACCGCGACCCGCACCGCGGCGAGATCGGAAAACGCCAACGCGTAACGCTCCTCGCGCGCGCGCAGCTCCTCGACCAGTTCGGCGACCGTCTGGGCTTGGGTCTCGATCCGCTCCTTGGGCAGTCCGATCCGCTCGCGCAGCCAGGCGAAATAGAGCACGTCCATCAGCGCGTCTCCCGCAGGTAGGGCATGGCCTTGGCGAAGTAATCCCAGCCGGTGATCAGCGTCAGGGCCGCCGCGACCCAGAGAAGCGCGATGCCGAGATGCCCGGCCCAGACCATCCCGGCCTCCTTCCAGCGCAGCCCCTCGGGGTCCGGCGCCGAGCCGTTCAGGACCGCGCCGACGCTCTCGGGCGTCATGCCGAGAACCGAGAGACCGAGGTAATGCTCGAAGACGCCCTGCGCGAAGAGCACCGCGATGGCGACCATCTGCAGCGTCGTCTTCCACTTCGCCAGTTTCGTCACCTTGAGCGTGCCCGCGGTGTCGCCGAGATACTCCCGGAGACCCGAGACGAAGACCTCGCGGAAAAGGATGACCGTCGCGGGCAGCACGAGCCAAGGTGACATCGAGGAATAGCCGACGATCACCATCAGCGCGATCACCACCATCGCCTTGTCGGCGATCGGATCGAGCATGGCGCCCATCTTGCTTTCCTGCCCCCAGGAGCGCGCCAGATAGCCGTCGAACCAGTCGGTGACAGCGGCGGCGATGAAGAGCATCAGCGCGAACCAGTCCGCGAAGGGGCGGGTGAAGTAGAGAAACATCACCGCCACGCCGGGAGCGGCGAGCAGACGCAGGACAGTGAGGATATTCGGCAGGTTCCAACGCATGGGACCTACCTATCCCTTAACCCCGGCAAGCGAAAGACGCCGTGTCATCCCTGCGCCGCCCGCCGCGCGAGACGGTCGAGAAACTGCGCACGCGCGCTCGGCAGGGGCCGGGAGCCGAGCGACGGGGCGAGATGGTGCTCGAGGAAATGGCCGGTGGTTCCAAGCGCCGTCAGGACCTCGGCATCCTCTCCCGGCCCGGCGCCCAGCATCACTTCGGGGAGCGGCAGGAGCCGCGACGCCCATTCGCCCGCGCCACGCTCCGACACGGCGCGCCCGGTCTTGGGCGAGACGTAGGCGAGCGCGTTGGCCTGCCCCGTGACCGCGCAGGCGCGCAGGTCGAGCCCGAAGCCCAGATCGTCCAGCAGCGCCATCTCCCAGCGCAGATAGGCGAGCGGCCAGATCTCGTGCCGGTCGAGCAGATCGAGAAGCGTCCGGGTGCGTTCGTAGAGATCGGGCGCGGCCTCGCGCTCCGGCAGCGCGAAGGCCAGGAGCGTCACCACCGCGTTCAGCCCTGCAAGCGACACCCGGTCTGCCATTGCCGCCGCGGCGCGCGAGCGCTTGAGCTCGATCGTGTAGCTGCCCAGGTGATCCTCGAGCCGCGCGCGCCAACTGAGGTCCAGCTCGGCGCCCGGCTGAAGCACCGGTGCGATGCGGCGGCTGGTGGCGCCGCGCACAACGCCCGCATGGCGACCGCGGGTCTCGGTGAAGACCTCGAGGATCGCCGAGGTCTCGCCGTGGCGTCTTGTGCTCAGAAGGATGCCGGTGTCGCGCCACTCCATGGCCGCGACTATCCTCCGCCGCCCTGCCCTGCACAAGCCGGAGGCGGCGCGCCGCCACGCGCGAGACTGTGAACGCCCCGAGCCTTGCCGCACGCGCCCCGGATCGGCAGATCAGGCGCATGGTCACTCGTCACCGCTTCGCCGCGCTCCTTGTTGCGCTGATCGCCCTGGGCGCGCTCGCGCTGCAGCTCCATGTCGGGCTCGACCGCCGCCCGGGCCGCGCGGCGCTGGAGGAGCTCTGGCGGATGGGGCGCTACTTCACCAACCTGACCGCGCTGCTCGTGGGCCTGTCGCTTCTGATCGAGGCGGCGGGGCGCCGGTTGCCCGCGACCTGGATCGGCGGGCTGGTGCTCTGGGAGATCGTCGTCGCGCTGGTCTACCATGGCCTGCTGGCGCGCGATCTGGCCGGGCTTCGCGCCGTGGCCGACCAGCTTCTGCACAGCGCCGTCCCGGCGGTGGTCGCGCTTTACTGGCTGGCGATCCGGCATGTCCGGCTCGACTGGCGCGCCGCGCTCCTGTGGCTCGGCTGGCCTGCGCTTTACCTGCTCTACGCGATCGGACGCGGGCTTGCGGGCGACCGCTACCCGTATTTCTTCCTCGATCCGGTGCGGCAGGGCGGCTGGGATGGCGTCGCGCTCTGGATCCTGGGCCTCGGAACCGCGATCTGGCTTCTGGGGATCGGGCTCATCGCCCTGTCGCGGCTCAGCCCAGACCGTCCTCGGTCAGGCAATGGCGTCCCTGCCGATCCTCGACCTCGATGACCCAGAGATCGGGATCGTAGCCGCGCTGGCGCGCGATCGCCGCGTCGACCTCGGGTTCCGCCCCGTCGCAGAGCACCACCCAGGCACGCTCGCCGCTCATCAGGTCGAAGCTGCGCTCGAAGGCGCAGGCCTTGCCGTCGAGCGTCGAGAGCTTGACCAGGACCGCGCCGGCGGTGTCGTCGCCATGGGCCACGACGAAACAGGGGATGTCCCGAAGCGCCAGCCTGCGCCGGTAGGCGTCGACCCAGAAGCGCGCGGTGAGGCGTGGCTCAGCCATCGCCGTCGCGGAAATCGAGACCCATCTCGGAATAGCGCTCGGCCTCTTCCAGCCAGCGCTCGCGCACCTTCACCTGCAGGAAGAGATGCACCTTGCGGCCGAGAAACTCTTCGAGCTCCGCCCGCGAGGCCTGCCCCACGGCCTTGATCGTCTCGCCCTTGCGGCCAAGCACGATGCCCTTGTGGCCGTCGCGGCTGACATAGACGATCTGGTCGATCCGGGCCGAGCCGTCTTCGCGCTCTTCCCAGTTCTCGGTCTCGACTGTCAGCTGGTAGGGCAACTCCTGATGCAGGCGCAGGGTCAGCTTCTCGCGCGTCATCTCGGCGGCGATCATGCGCATCGGCAGATCGGCGATCTGGTCCTCGGGATAGAGCCACGGGCCCTCTGGCACCTCGCCCGCGAGCCAGCGCTTCAGGTCCTCGACGCCGTGGCCCTTCTCGGCGGAGATCATGAAGGTCCGCTCGAACCCGGGATAGGCCGTGTTCATCTCTTCCGAGAGCGCCAGCAGCTCTTCGGCCTTCACCCGGTCGATCTTGTTGATGGCGAGCGCCATGCGGCGGCCCTTGCCGATCTCGTTCAGCCGGTCGAGGATCGTGCGCACCCCGTCGGTGATGCCGCGATGCGCTTCGATCAGGAGCACCGTGATATCGGCATCCGCCGCCCCGCCCCAGGCCGCCGCGACCATCGCCCGGTCGAGACGGCGGCGCGGCTGGAAGAGCCCCGGCGTGTCGACGAAGACGATCTGGCTCTCGCCTTCGAGCGCGACGCCGCGGATGCGGGCGCGCGTGGTCTGCACCTTGTGGGTCACGATCGACACTTTCGCGCCGACCATGCGGTTCAGGAGCGTGGATTTGCCCGCATTGGGCTCTCCGATGAGGGCGACGAAGCCCGCGCGTTGGGTCATGGTGGTGCGATTCCCGGTCTCGAAGCCCCGTGCCTTACACCGCTCCCGCGCGCTTGGCCATGCCCCGGGCCGTCTCAGGCCCGGCCGCTGCGCCAGAGCGTGTAGACGCCCGACACGACGATCAGCGTCGCGCCCACGAGCATCAGACTATCGGGCCGCTCTCCGAAGAAGGCATAGGCGAAGACCAGCGCCACGAGGAGCCGCGAATAGCGGAACGGCGCGACGACCGAGACCTCGCCGCTGCGCATCGCGCGCGTCAGCGCGGTGTAGGCCAGAACGCCCGCCAGGGCGACGCCGCCGATCTTCATGAGTTGGAGCGGCGCGGGTGCGGCGGGCAGCGCGCCTTCGGAGACGAGGATCAGCAGCCCCGCCACGCTCACCACGCCGAAGCCCAGGACGCCGAGCTGCGCCGAGGAGATCTCGGGCGGGCTCGCCCGCGTCGCCAGGTCGCGCCCGGCAAAGCCGATCATCCCGAGGATCGGCAGGAGCGCCGCGATGCCGAGGCTGTCCGGCCCGGGTCTCAGGATCAGAAGGACGCCGCAGAACCCCACCGCCATGGCCGCCCAGCGCCGCGGGCCCACCTGTTCGCCCAGCGCCAGCGCCGCGCCGAGCGTCACGACCAGGGGCGTCGCCTGCAGGATCGCCGAGGTCGTGGCGAGCGGCGTGTAGGCGAGGCTCAGCGCGAAGAAGACCCGGCCCAGGATCTCGAAGCCGGTGCGGATCAAAAGCCAGCCGCGCAGGAAGGCGGGCGACCAGACCGGCCCCTTGCGGCGCGCCTGCACGAAGAAGGCCGTAAATCCCAGCAGCCCGAAGATCAGCGTTCCGAGGCCCGGAGACAGCCCCGCGCCGGTCGCCGATTTGAAGAGCGCGTCCTCGATCGCGAAGCCGATCATCGCGAGCACCATGAAGAGCGCCCCGCGAAGGTTGGCGCTCATGCGCCGCCCTCGACCCGATCCAGCAATTCACGCGCCGCCGCCTGTTCGGCCTGCCGCTTGGACCCGGCCTTCGCCGAGGCCGTTTCACCGGACGCGAGACGCGCCTCGATGGTGAAGACCGGCTGGTGATCGGGCCCGGAGCGGTCGGTCTGGATATAGGCGGGCGGTTCCTGCCCGCGCGCCTGCGCCCATTCCTGCAGCGCGGTCTTGGGGTCGCGCGCATCCTCGTCGACCGAGTCGATACGGCCGTTCCAGAGGCGCAGGATCATGTCCCGCGCCGCCTCGAACCCGGCATCGACATAGACCGCCGCGATCACCGCCTCCATCGCGTCGCCCAGAAGCGCCATCTTGCGCCGCCCGCCCGAGAGCCGCTCGGAGCGGCCGAGCTTCAGCGCCTCGCCGATGCCGATCTCGCGGGCGACCTCGGCGCAGGCCTCCTTGCGCACGAGCGCGTTGAAGCGCGGGGCAAGCTGGCCCTCGCTGGCGCTGCTGTCACGCTCGAGAAGCGCCTCGGCCATGACGAGGCCCAGGACGCGGTCGCCCAGGAACTCGAGCCGCTGGTTGTCGTCGCGATTGGGGCCGGAGATCGAGGCATGGGTGAGCGCGCGCCGCAAAAGCTCAGGCCGGTCGAACCGGTGCCCGAGCCGCTGTTCCAGCGCGGCAAGCTCCGCGCTGCGCTTCACTCGATGCCCTTGAAGAAGCGGTCGCTGCGCCAGGTCCAGAAGTAGAGCATCGAGCGGCCCGCCGAGGAGAACATGATCCGGTCCGCGCGGCCCACGAGGTTCTCGTAGGGCACGAAGCCTACGCCGCCCGCCACCGCGGGCACGCGGCTGTCCGAGGAATTGTCGCGGTTGTCGCCCATGAAGAAGTAATGCCCCTCGGGCACCGTGTAGACCGGCGTATTGTCGGAGCCCTGGTTGCCGATGTTCAGGATGTCGTGGCTGACACCGTTCGGCAGGGTCTCGATGAATTTCTCTTTCTCGCAGACCCCGCCATCGCCCACCGGGCCGTTGGCGCAGCGCGGGCGCAGGGCCTGCGGACCCTGCGGCTCGGCGGTCTCGGTGAAGGTGCCCGCGGGCTCGACCTCGACCGGCTCGTCATTGATGTAGAGAAGGCCCTGCTTGACCTGCACCCGGTCGCCCGGGAGGCCGATCAGGCGCTTGATGAAGTCGCGGCCCGTGGTCGGATGGCGGAACACCACCACGTCGCCCCGCTGCGGCTCGCCCGCGAAGAAGCGCGTGTTGTCGCCGTCGAGCCAGCCGCAGAGGTCGGAGGCGTCGATGTCGATGCCGATCTGCGGCAGGTAGACCGACGGGCAGGAAGCGTAGGAATAGCCATAGGCCATCTTGTTGACGAAGAGGAAATCGCCGATCAGCAGCGTGTCCTTCATCGAGCCCGAGGGAATCCAGAAGGGCTGGAAGAACAGCGTCCGGAACACGCCCGCGATCAGAAGCGCGTAGACGATGGTCTTGACGGTTTCCAGAATCCCGCCGCCGCTTTTCGCCTCGTCCTTGGCCATGATGCCCGTAATCCTGCCTGCCCTTGGTCTGCGCGCTTCTTGCGGGGCGGGCGGGCGCGAGTCAAGCGCGCCCCGGCGCTAGAGGTCGAGCGTCTCCGCCGCCGCATAGGCCGGAGCCAGGAGCCAGCGCCGGAAGCGCCCCAGCGGAAAGCGCCGCGGCGGGGCCGAGAGCACCGCGGGGACAGGCGCGCCTGTGGTCATCTGCGCAGCCAGGAGTCTGCCCGAATGGCTCGACATCGCGACGCCGTTGCCGTGATAGCCCAGGGACGCGTGCAGGCCGGGATGACCGGGCACCGGGCCGACATAGGGGGTGAGATTGGCCATCAGGCAGATCAGCCCCGACCAGTCATGGGTGATCTCGACATCGCGCCACTCGGGAAACATCGCGTGGAAATCGCGCCGGATGCGTGCCCTGAGCCGCGCGACGCTCGCGGGGCGCGCGGAGAGCCCGCCCCGCATCCCGAAGAGGAACCGCCCGTTCGGGAGCTTCCGGAAATAGTGCAGAAGCCTCCGCGAATCGTAGGACATCTGCGCACTGGTCCAGCCCTGCCGCTGCTGTTCCTCCGGCGTGAGCGGGCGCGTCACGATGATCGAGCTTTGCACCGGCAGGGTCCGCGCCCTGAGCCAGTCGGGCAGATCCTCGGACGAGTAGCCGTTGGTGGCAATGACCACCTGGTCGGCGCGGATCTCGCCCTCAGGCGTGGTCAGCCGCCAGTGCGCCCCGTCGCGGACAAGCCCGGTGACCGGGCTTTCCGAGAAACAGGCGACGCCCGCCTCCATCGCCGCGCGCGCGAGACCGTGATGGTATTTGCGGGGGTTGAGCGCGAAGCCGATGGGAAGGGTCAGCGCGCCGTGGAACGTCCCGCCGAGACCCTCCTGCCGCAGCGCGTCCCGCTCGGTCAGGCGCGGCTCGGTGCCGTAGGCTTGGGCGGCCTCCTCGGCCTCGGCGCGCAGCCGCGCCATCGCCCGGGGTGTGTGGGCGAGGCAGGTCTCGCCCTCCGAATGGGTGTCGGCGTCGATCCCGTGCTCCGCCAGCCGTCCCGCCACCGTGTCGATCGAGGCGATCTGCGTGGCGTGCCACTCCGCGAGCCCTTCGGCCCCGAAGCGGCGGCGCAGGAGCGCCTCGGGCGCCTTGGCGCCGCCCAGGCAGCAGAACCCGCCATTGCGCCCCGAGGCGCCCCAGCCGGGCGTCTCAGCCTCGAGAAGTGCGACCCGCGCGCCGGAGGCCGCGAGGTCGAGCGCGGCGTTCAACCCGGTGAAGCCACCGCCGATCACCGCGACATCGGCCCGTTCGGAGCCCCTGAGACGCGGCCAGTCGGGCGCGCTCACGGTCTCGGCCCAGTAGCAGCCGGGCTCGGGACCGTAGGCGGCGCTCTCGTAGATGCGCCTCATTCGGTGACGCGGACCGCCGCCTGTTCCTCGCGCGCCCGGTTGGTGGCCTGCCGCTTCGAGATGATCGACGCGGTGATCACGCCGACCGTCACCACCGCGATCATCAGGGTCGAGAGCGCGTTGATCTGCGGGCTGACGCCGAGCCGGACCGAAGAGAAGATCTTGATCGGCAGGGTCGTCGCCGAGGGGCCGGTGGTGAAGCTCGCGATCACCAGGTCGTCGAGCGACAGGGTGAAGGCCAGAAGCCAGCCCGAGATCACCGCCGGAGCGATGATCGGCAGGGTCACGAGCCGGAAGGCCTGGAAGGGCGAGCAGCCGAGATCGAGCGCCGCCTCCTCGAGCGCCTGGTCGAAGCTCGCGAGCCGCGAGGAGACGACGACCGAGACGTAGCACATCGAGAAGGTCGTGTGCGCGAGCACGATGGTGAAGATGCCCCGGTCGAGGCCGATCCCGATGAAGAGCAGGAGGAGCGAGAGGCCGGTGATGACCTCGGGCATGACAAGCGGCGCGTAGATCATGCCGGAGAAGAGCGTGCGCCCCGGAAAGCGCCCGGCCCGCACGATCACCGCCGCCGCCATGGTGCCCAGAAGCGTCGCGAGCGTGGAGGAGAAGACCGCGACCCGGATCGTGACCCAGGCGGCGTCGAGGAACTCCTGGTCGCGCAGAAGCTCAGCGTACCACTTGGTCGAGAACCCCGCCCAGACGGTGACGAGCTTCGATTCGTTGAAGCTGTAGATCACCAGGATCAGCATCGGCAGGTAGAGAAAGGCAAAGCCCAGCGTCAGCGAGGTGGCGTTGAACCACGAAAACCGTCTCATGCCGCTCTCCCCTTGGCGCCCGGTCGGATCGGTGCCGGATTTCGAACCGAAATCCGCGCGAAATTCGGATCGAATTTCGGCCTCATCCCTCGGCCTCCCGCGCTTTCTGCTCGTTGCGCTGGAACAGCACGATGGGCACGATCAGGATCAGCAGGAGCACGATCGCCACCGCCGATGCCACCGGCCAGTCGCGGTTCGAGAAGAACTCCTCCCAGAGCACCTTGCCGATCATCAGCGTGTCCGACCCGCCCAGAAGCGACGGGATCACGAACTCGCCGATGGCCGGAATGAAGACCAGGAAGCACCCCGCGACGATGCCGGCCCGCGACAGCGGGATCGTCACCAGCCAGAAGGCCGAGAGCTTCGAGCAGCCCAGATCCTCGGCCGCCTCGAGCAGGCTCTCGTCCATCTTCTCGAGCGTGGCGTAGATCGGCAGGATCATGAACGGCAGGTAGGTGTAGACGATGCCGATATAGACCGCCGTGTTCGTGGCGAGGATCTGCAGCGGCGCGTCGATCAGGCCCGTCCACATCAGGAACTGGTTCAGGAACCCCTCGCCCGAGAGGATCCCGATCCACGAGTAGACCCGGATCAGGAAGGACGTCCAGAACGGCAGGATCACCAGCATCAGGAGCGTCGGACGCCATTCCGGGGCCGCGCGCGCCATGCCGTAGGCGATGGGATAGCCTACCGCGAGGGTGATCAGCGTCGAGACCCCCGCGATCTTCAGGGACGACAGGTAGGAGCGCCAGTAGAGGTCGTCCCCCGTCAGGAACACGAAATTCTCGAAATCGAGCGCGCCGAAGAAGTTCTTGATGCCCTCCCAGCCGGCCGAGAGATCGAGCGTCGGCGTGTAGGGCGGGATCGCCAGGGCGATGTCCGAGAGCGAGATCTTCAGGACGATCAGGAACGGCACCAGGAACAGCGCCAGGAGCCAGAGATACGGCAGCGCGATCAGGGCGAAGCGGCGCATCCCTCAGCGCTCCAGGAGGACACCGGCGGTGTCCGTGAAGCTCAGGTAGACCTTGTCCTCCCAGGTGATGCCGCGATTGGCGAGACGGCGCGTGTTGGCGGTCTGCGCCTTGAAGATCTGCCCGTTGGCGAGCCGCACGTGATAGGTCGAGATGTTGCCGAGATAGCCGATGTCGATCACCTCGCCCTCGAGCACGTTGTTGCGCCCCTCGGGCCGCTCCTTGGCGATGGCGACCTTCTCGGGGCGGATGGCGAAATGCACCCGCTCGGCCCCTGTGAGCGGCTGGGACGGCGTGCCGGTGATCGGCGGCTGGCCCTCGGCCCAGTGCAGCTTGATCTGCTCGCCCTCGGGCTCGGCCCGGCCGTCGACGATGTTCACGTCGCCGATGAAATCCGCGACATAGACCGAGTTCGGCGCCTCGTAGATGCGATCCGGCGTGTCGACCTGCACGAGCCGTCCCTCGTCCATCACCGCGACGCGCGAGGCCACGGTCATGGCCTCTTCCTGGTCATGGGTCACGATGACGAAGGTGGTCCCGGTCGATTCCTGGATGTCCATCAGCTCGAACTGCGTCTCCTCGCGCAGCTTCTTGTCGAGCGCGCCCAGGGGCTCGTCGAGAAGCAGGAGCTTCGGCGCCTTGGCGAGGCTGCGCGCCAGCGCCACGCGCTGACGCTGGCCGCCGGAGATCTGGTGCGGCTTGCGCTTTTCGAATTTCTTCAGACGGGTCAGCCGCAGCATCTCGTCGACGCGGGCCTCGATCTCGTCCTTGGGCTTGCCCTCGCGCTTCAGGCCGAAGGCGATGTTCTCCCAGACCGACAGGTGCGGAAACAGCGCGTAGCTCTGGAACATCATGTTCACCGCCCGCTTGTTCGGCGGCACCGGCGCCATGTCCTGCCCCGAGAGCAGGATCTTGCCCTCGGTGATGGTCTCGAACCCCGCGAGCATCCGCATCATCGTGGTCTTGCCGCAGCCCGACGGCCCGAGCAGCGCGAAGAACTCCTTCGCGTAGATATCGAGCGTCAGGTCGTCGATGGCGGTGAAATCGCCGAACCGCTTGGTCACGCCCTTGAACTGGATCAGGGGCTCTTCGTTCGGGTCGTCCCAGGGGGCAAAGACCTTCTGGTTCATGGGGCGCGTCTCCGCTCGTCCGGGGGGATGGTCACATACGAAGCGGCCCGCACCGTGGTGGTGCGGGCCGCGAGGATCAGGCGATCAGACGCCCGATTTGATCTCGGTCCAGAGCCGGGTCACGTCGCGCTGAACGCGCGGCGGGTAGGGCGTGGTGGTGAAGAGATTGTCGAGCGTCTCCTGATCCGGGTAGATCGCCGGGTCGCCGATGACGTCCTCGTTCAGGAACTCCTGCGACGCCTTGTTGCCATTGGCGTAGTAGACGTAGTTCGACGCCGCCGCCATGTTCTGGGCATCCATGATGAAGTTCAGGAACGCGTGCGCCTGCTCGGGGTTCGGTGCGTCGACCGGAATCGCCATCTGGTCGAACCACATCTGCGCACCTTCGGTCGGGATCACGTATTCCACGGTCACGCCGTTATCGGCCTCGACCGCGCGGTCGCGCGCCTGAAGGATGTCGCCGGACCAGCCGACGGCCACGCAGATGTCGCCGTTGGCGAGCGCGTTGATGTATTCCGACGAGTGGAACTTCTGGATGTGCGGACGGATCGGCTCGTAGACCTCCATCGCGCGGGCGATCACCTCGGGATCGTGGCTGTCGGGGTTCTCGCCCAGGTAGTTCAGCGCCGCGGGGATCATCTCTGCGGGCGCGTCGAGGAAATGCACGCCGCATCCTGCGAGCTTTTCCATGTTCTCGGGCTTGAAGACGAGATCCCAGGAGTTCATCGGCACGTCTTCACCGAGCGCTTCCTTGACCTTGTCGACGTTCACGCCGATGCCGGTGGTGCCCCACATGTAGTTGATCGAGTACTCCGCGCCCGGGTCATAGGCCTCGGTGCGGTCGGTGACGACGGACCACATGTTCTCGATATTGGGCAGCTGGCTCTTGTCCAGCTTCTGGAACGCGCCGGCCTGGATCTGACGCTGCAGGAAGGTGCCGGTCGGAACCACGACGTCGTAGCCCGAGGAGCCGGCGAGCATCTTGGTCTCCAGCACTTCGTTCGAATCGAACACGTCGTAGGTCAGGTCGATTCCGGTCTCTTCCTCGAACTTGGTCAGCAGGTCCTCGTCGATATAGTCGGACCAGTTGTAGACGCGCACTTCCTGCGCCTGAACGGCGCCAGCCGCGAGCGCGGCGGCGGCGGTCAGTGTGAGCAGCGTTTTTGTCATCTTCTTCTCCCAGGTGCAGACAGAGCCTCTTGCTCTTTGCTGACCAAATTTGATCAAATGTTGTCTCAAGAGGCAACAGGCAGATGTTTCCATGCTGCCCTAGACCATGCAAGATGGACCGATCGGGCCGGGAGGACAGGTGCTTATGGTCGCGAAAGTGATGGATTTTCGGGCAGATCGCGACGACAGCGGCGCAGGCGCGGGTCTGCCCGCGCATGAGCAGGTCTACCGTCGGCTGCGCGACATGATTCTCTTTGGCGAGCTCGAACCGGGGCAGCCGGTGACGATTCAGGGTCTCACCGTCACGCTCGCGGCGGGCATGACGCCAGTGCGCGAAGCGCTGCGGCGGCTGACCGCCGAGGGCGCGCTCGAGTTCCAGGGAAACCGCCGGATCTGCGTGCCCGTGCTGAACGCGGCGGCCGTCGAGGAGCTGACCGTGGCGCGCGGGGCGCTCGAGCCCGAGCTGGCGCGCTGCGCCACGTCGCGGGCAACGCCCGAGGATCTCGACCGCCTGACCGAGATCGACGCCCGGCTCGACCATGCCATCGCGCGCGGCGATCTCGCGGGCTACCTGCGGGAAAACCACAGCTTCCACGAAGAGCTGAACCTCCTCGCCGCCGCGCCGATCCTGACCTCGGTCGTCGAGGGGCTCTGGCTGCGCTTCGGCCCCTCTCTGCGCGTCGTTTGCGGACAGGTCGGCACGCGCAACCTGCCCGACCAGCACAAGGCGCTGCTCGACGCAATGGCGCGCAAGGATGCCGAAGAGGCCGCCCGCGCGATGGCCGAGGACGTCGCCCAGGGCATGGCGCAGATCGCCGAAGCGCTGCAGGACAGCGACGGCGGCGCGCCCCGCGCCTGACACCTGGCGCGTCGACATCCGCCTGACCAAAACCTGACGCCGCCGCGCAATGCCGCCTTGCAGAGGCACAATTCGTCGATTCCATTGACCTTCCAAAAATTTGATCATATTTTTCCGCCAACCCTCCCCTCAATCAGGAAAGGCGCGCGCATGGCCCAGATCACCAATTCGATGCCGACCGCCGAAATGCAGGCGCTCGATGCCGCACATCACATGCATCCCTTCACCCACGGCGCCGATCTCGGCAAGAAGGGCGCCCGCATCATCACCCGCGCCGACGGCGTCTGGCTGACCGACAGCGAAGGCCACCGCATCCTCGACGGCATGGCCGGTCTCTGGTGCGTGAATGTCGGCTACGGCCGGCAGGAGCTTGTCGATGCGGCGACCCGGCAGATGTCCGAGCTGCCGTTCTACAACACCTTCTTCCAGACCTCGCACCTGCCCGCGATCAAGCTCGCGGAGCGGCTGGCGCAGCTGGCGCCCGGCGATCTGAACCACGTCTTCTTCGCCGGATCGGGTTCGGAGGCCAATGACACCAACCTGCGCATGGTCCGCACCTATTGGGAGCTGAAGGGTCAGCCCTCGAAAAAGGCGGTGATCTCGCGCTGGAACGCCTATCACGGCTCGTCGGTGGGCTCCGGCTCGCTCGGTGGCATGAAGGGCATGCACGCGCAGGGCGGCATGCCGATCCCCGACATCCACCATATCGACCAGCCCAACTGGTGGGCCGAGGGCGGCGACATGTCGCCCGAAGAGTTCGGCCTCGCCCGGGCGCGGCTTCTCGAGGAGAAAATCCTCGAGCTCGGCCCCGAGAACGTCGCCGCCTTCATCGCCGAGCCGGTGCAGGGCGCCGGTGGCGTGATCATCCCGCCCGAGACCTACTGGCCGGAGATCAGCCGGATCTTGAAGGAATACGGCATCCTCCTGATCGCCGACGAGGTGATCTGCGGCTTCGGGCGCACCGGCAACTGGTTCGGCAGCCAGACCATGGGGATCGAGCCCGACATCATGACCATCGCCAAGGGCCTGTCCTCGGGCTACCTGCCCATCGGCGGCTCCATCGTGTCCTCCGAGATCGCGCAGGTGATCGGCGATGCCGAGTTCAACCACGGCTACACCTATTCGGGCCATCCCGTGGCCGCCGCCGTGGCGCTGGAAAACCTGCGCATCCTCGACGAGGACGGCATCGTCGACGCCGTGCGCGACCGCACCGGTCCCTACCTGCAGAAGAAGTTCAAGGGTCTGACCGAGCATCCGCTCGTCGGCGAGGCGACCATCGTCGGCATGATGGGCTCCATCGCGCTGACGCCGGACAAGGACAGCCGCGCCGCCTTCGAGGCCGAATCCGGCACCGTCGGCTATATCTGCCGCGAGCGCTGCTTTGCCAACGACCTGGTGATGCGCCATGTCGGCGACCGCATGATCATCTCGCCGCCGCTGGTCATTTCCGAGGCCGAGATCGACACGCTGATCGAGCGCGCCTGGACCAGCCTCGACGAATGTCACGCCGAGTTGAAGCGGCAGGGGCTGATGAAAGCCGCCCGCGCCGCCTGAGAAACGGGAACCGGAGCGCGCCGCGCGCGGTTCGCTCCGGCACCCTTTCTTTTCGAGGCGTCATGCAAGTCTTCACCTGTCCGCTCTGCGCGGCCGATCTCTACTTCCACAACACGGTCTGCAACTGCGGGCACGAGATCGTCTTCAATCCCGGCTCGCAGACCATGATCGCCGCGACGGACACCTGCGCCAACCGCGACCGGATCGGCTGCAACTGGCGCACCGAGGGCGACGCGCTCTGCCGCGCCTGCGAGACCACCGAGACAGTGCCGGATCTGGGCGCGTCGGAAAATCTCGGGCGCTGGAGAGAGACCGAACAGGTCAAGCGGCGCATGTTCGCCAACCTCGCCCGCTGGGGCTGGTTCACGCCGGGCGACCCCGGCGCGCGCCCGGTCTTCCGCCTGCTGTCCGAGGAGACCGCGAGCGGCGCGGCGCAGGTGACGATGGGCCATGCCGACGGTCTCATCACCATCAATGTCAGCGAAGCCGACGAGGCGACCCGCGCGCAGCGGCAGGAGGACATGGGCGAGCTCTACCGCACCATGCTCGGCCATCTCCGCCACGAGACCGCACATTTCCTTTTCGTCAGGCTCTCGGAACAGCCCGAATTCCTCGACGCCTTCCGCGCGCTCTTCGGCGACGAGCGCGAGGATTACGGCGCCGCGCTCAAGGCCCATTACGCCGATCCGGACGCGCCCGGTTCGGACCATGTCTCGAGCTACGCCACCGCCCATCCGCACGAGGACTGGGCCGAGACCGTCGCGCATCTTTTGCATCTCGTCGATCTTCTGGACAGCGCCGTCGCGGTCTCCATCGCCGGGCCGGACCTGCCCGGACCGGGTTACGACGCCTATGCCGACAGCGACACCGATGCGCTGATCGAACGCGCGATCTCGGTCTCGATCGCGGTCAACCATGTCAACCGCGCGCTCGACCTGCCCGATCTCTACCCGTTCGTTCTGAGGGACGGCGTGCGCACCAAGCTCGCCTTCGCCCATCGCTGGCTCCGGCATGGCCCCGAAAGCGGCCTCAGCCCTGCGGCGTGAGGCCCGCCTTCCGCGCCCGTCCCCGCTCCAGTCCCAGCTGACGCTCGCGCCAGATGATCAGGCAGCCCGCCGCGATCACGATCAGCGTGCCGACCAGCATCCAGCCCGTCGGCACGTCGCCGAAGACCACGTAGCCGATGGCCGTGGCGAAGAGGATCGAGGCATAGTCGAACGGTGCCAAGAGCCCCGCCTCGCCGAACCTGTAGGCCGAGGTCAGCAGGATCTGCGCCACCCCGCCGATGAGCCCCGCGATGATCAGCATCGCCGCCTGCCCGGGCTCGGGCATGACCCAGCCGAAGGGCACGGTCGCGAGCGAGAACACCGTCGCGGTCAGCGAGAAATAGAAGACGATGGCCGAGGTCTCCTCGACCTTGGCGAGCCGCCGGATCTGGATCTGCGCCAGCGCCCGGAAAACCGAGGACAGAAGCACGACGCCCACCCCCATCGCCGCGCCGGTGCCGAGATCGTCGAAGGTCAGCCGCGGCCAGAGGATCACGAGCACGCCCAAGAGCCCGAGCGCCACCGCGCTCAGGCGGAACCGGCGCACCACTTCGCCCAGGAAGATCGCGCCGAAGATCACCGTGAGGAGCGGCGCGGCGAAGCCGATGGCCGTGACCTCGGGCAGCGGCAGCAAGCCGAGGCCGGTGAAGGCAAGCCCCATCGCCGTCACACCGATCAGCCCGCGCCAGAGATGGCCGAGCGGGTCCTGGGTCTTGAGGCCGGTGCGCAGCTCGCGCCGCCACAGGAGCCAGGCGACGATCACCCAGAGCGCGAAGAACGATCGGAAGAACACCGCCTCGCCCGCCGGGACATCCGTGGCCGTCGCCTTGATCAGGGCCGCCATGACGACGAAGAGCACGACGGAGCCGAGCTTGAGGAGGATGGCGAGGCTGGCCTGCGACATGAGGGGTCCCGGTGGTGGTTGGCGCGACACTGCTCCCGGGCCGTCACAAGGTCAACCCACCTGACCTGTCTCGACCCGCCCCGGTCAGCTCGTCTCCAGGCAGTGCCGCCGAAACGCGCGTTTGAGCATGTCGAGCTCTTCGCGCAGAAGCGCCACCTCGGCGCGCAGGTCGTCGCCCAGCGCCTCGCCCGAGATCATCGAGAAGCTGCCGAGTGTCACGCCGCTATCGGCCTCGGAGATCAGCACCGTCTGCACGCCGTCGCCGATCATCTCGGGCGGGATCGGCACCCTGAGAAGCCAGCGCCCGGCCTCGTCGGTCTCGGAAATCGACGCCCCATCGACGGGCCGGTCGTAGAGCGACACCGCAACCTGCGGCGTGCGCGCCTCGGCGTCGGCGGCCAGGATCAGCCCTTCCCAGACGCCCGAGGCGAAGCGGAGTTTCTCCAGCGTGTAAGTGTCCATGCGCGCCCCGTCCCTCCGGTTCAGATCTCCGCCCGCGGGCGGCGGCTGAAGGTCAGATCGCGCAGGATGACCTGGTTCATCTCCGGTCCCTCGAAAATGATGTCGAGCCAGAGCTTCTCGATCCGCTTCTCGTTGAGTTTGGTGTAGGCGAGGTCGAACTCGACCCGCCTGTCGGCCTCGTGCAGCGGCAGCTCGCGGACCAGCTGTTCGACATTCGGCCCGTGCTTGATGTTGAGCCGCAGGAAGATCTCGAGCGGCTTCTCCATCTCGACGATGGCGTCAACCCGGATCAGGTGGCGGCGCTTCAGGCCTTGCGCCGCCTGCTCCGGCAGGTCGAGCGCGAGCGACAGGTAGGAGCCGTCGAAGCGGAACACGTCGAGCCGGAGCGCATAAGGCGCCAGATCGGCCTCGCGGGTGTTGCGCAGCTGGCGGAGCGTCAGCTCCGAGATGGCGCAGTCGTGAAAGAGCGTCGCCTCGCGGCCCAGCATCTCGCCCGAAGGCACGGTCGACCGGCCCGGCCGCGCCAGGGGCCCGGTCCAGATCTCGGGCCGCCAGGCCCAGTCGGCGTCATGCGGGCGCGGAAAGGACTGGCTGCCGATCATCGGCAGCGCCAGACGGCCATCGGCAAAGTGGATCAGGCGGTCGAGCGGTTCGCGAAGGGCCCGCGCGGCGCTGCGCTGGCGCCGGAGCTCAACCGGGTCGGCACCGGTCATGCCCGCGGCTGCCGCGCGCCAGCGCCGCAAAGCCGCAAGATGAACCACACGGTCCCAGAATCGACGTCGCTGCCCTGCCATGCGCCTACCGCTCACCCCTCCGCCGGCCTGTCGGCGGGGCCGCGCTTCCCGCGCGGCATTTGCCGCATCATGGCATGTTACGGCTTGACGATAAACGGGGAATTACCGTGAGGCGGCGGGGCTGTGACCGCCGCCTCACGGGACATGCAAAGGCCTCAGCCGCCCGACCCTGCGGCATCCGCCGCGTTCGACCGGTCGCTGAGCGTCGAGATGCTCTCGTAGACCTCGATCATCAGCCGCTGGCCCTGGTCGCCCGCGAGAACGCTGTCGCGCGGCGCGTAGAGCGCGAGGCTCACGAGCCGGCCGTTCTGCTGGAAGACACCCCGCCAGTGGCGCGGATCGCCGTCTTCCAGCGCCTGGTCGCCGCCGGTGTCGAGACGCACCAGCACGAAGCCCTCGGGCGCCTCGGCGGGCCGCGCCGGGGCGCCGGTCAGCCGCGCGAAGGTCTCGGCGCTCGGCAGGTCGATCCCGCGCCGACGCGGGCCGACGGTGACCGTCAGGAGAAGCGGCTCCACCACCGGCGGTGCCTCGGCATCGACGATCCGCGCGCAGGGCCCCAGCGCGGCAAAGGCGCCCTGGCGGCTGGTGCGCAGCGAGCGGGGGTCGATGCAATAGCCCTCGAGCCCGCCCACGACGATGTCGCCCCGCGCAAGTTCGACGGCAGCGGGCGGCTCGACGCCGGTGCCGCCATTGGGATCGGACATGGCCTCGAGCCCGGCCCCGGCCTCGGGCCCGACAAGACCCGAGAGGAAGCCGCGCGTCGGGGCGACCGTGCCGTCGGGCGCGACTTCGCAGGCCGCGAGGCCCAGCGCCAGGGCGCCCGCTGAGAGCGCGCGGGCTGCGCGATCAAAGATCGGCATAGACATGGCGCTCGGCCTCCGCCCCGGGATGGGTGACCGCGCCCTTGTAGGTCTCGCCAACGAGCTGCGCGTATTTCCAAAGCGCGCCCGAGGCATAGATCGTCTCGCGCGGACCGGCCCAGGCCTCCTTGCGCTTGGCCATCTCGTCCTCGGTCAGGTCGACGCTGATCTCGCCCTTGATGGCGTCGATGGTGATGACGTCGCCGTTCTCGAGAAGCGCGATCGGGCCGCACTGCGCCGCTTCGGGACCGACATGGCCCACGCAGAAGCCGCGGGTCGCGCCGGAGAAGCGGCCATCGGTGATCAGCGCCACCTTCTTGCCCATGCCCTGGCCCGAGAGCGCGGCGGTCGTCGCCAGCATCTCGCGCATGCCGGGGCCGCCGGCCGGACCCTCGTTGCGGATGACGAGCACCTCGCCCTCCTTGTATTCGCGCGCCTTCACCGCGGCGAAGGCATCCTCTTCGCATTCGAAGACCCGCGCCGGACCCGAGAAGACCTGCTCTTCGGGGCTCATGCCCGCAACCTTCACGATGGCGCCCTGCGGCGCGAGGTTGCCCTTGAGACCCACGACACCGCCGGTCTTGGTGATCGGCGTCTCGATCGGATAGATCACCTTGCCGTCGGCCTCGCGCTCGATCAGGTCGAGCTCCTCGCCCATCGAGCGGCCCGAGGCGGTGATGCAGTCCTCGTGGAGAAGCCCCGCCTTGCGCAGCTCCTTCATCACCACCGGAACGCCGCCGACCTCGTAGAGATCCTTGGCGACATACTGCCCGCCGGGCTTCAGATCGACGAAATAGGGGGTGTCGCGGAAGATCTCGCAGACATCGTCGAGGAAGAAGTCGATCCCCGCCTCATGCGCGATGGCCGGAAGGTGCAGGCCCGCATTGGTCGAGCCGCCCGTGCAGGCCACGACCCGCGCCGCGTTCTCGAGCGATTTGAGCGTGACCACGTCGCGCGCCCGGATGCGCTTTTCGAGCAGGTTCATCACCGCGATGCCCGAGGCGGTGCCGTACTGGTCGCGGCTCTCGTAGGGCGCGGGCGCACCCGAGGAGTTCAGGAGCGCCAGGCCAATCGCCTCGGAGACGCAGGCCATGGTGTTGGCGGTGAACTGGCCGCCGCAGGCCCCCGCCGAGGGGCAGGCGACGCGCTCGAGCGCGGCGAGCTCCTCGTCCGAGTTCTGGCCCGCCTGGTGACGGCCCACGGCCTCGAAGACGTCCTGCACGGTCACGTCGCGGCCCTGGAACCGGCCCGGCATGATCGAGCCACCATAGATGAAGACCGACGGCACGTTCAGACGCACCATCGCCATCATCATCCCCGGCAGCGACTTGTCGCAGCCCGCGAGACCGACGAGCGCGTCATAGCAATGCCCGCGCATGGTCAGCTCGACCGTGTCGGCGATGGCCTCGCGCGAGGCGAGCGAGGAGCGCATCCCCTCGTGGCCCATCGCGATGCCGTCGGTCACGGTGATGGTGGTGAACTCGCGCGGCGTGCCCGAGGCTTCCTTGACCCCGAGCTTCACCGCCTGCGCCTGACGGTTCAGCGCGATGTTGCAGGGCGCGGCCTCGTTCCAGCAGGTGGCGACGCCGACGAGCGGCTGGTGAATCTCGTCTTCGGACATGCCCATCGCGTAGTAATACGAACGGTGCGGCGCGCGGGCCGGACCCTCCGTGACATGGCGGCTGGGCAGTTTCGACTTGTCGAAGGGGCGCTTGAGCATGGGGGACCTCCCGGGAAACGTTGCACCACGGCATACAAAAGCGCCCCAACCTTCACAAGCATTGCCGCTTGCGCTTGCGGCGAACGGCCAATGACTTACCTCTCGTCCGATGTCCGGACCCGCTCCTTCCGCCCCCGCGCCCCGGCGCTATGCCGCACACGAGGCGCTGGTCGCCCCGGGGCGGTCGCGTCCCGAGCTCTGGCGGCTGGGCCTCGGGATCGTGCTGGCGGTGGCCACGACCTTTTTGATCGGCCAGATCGCGCTGACCACCGCGCTGATCCTCGGCGGCACCGACACGCTGACCACGCTCATCACCGGAGAAGGCCCGCAGGGGCTGATCCTGCTCCTGATGGCGATGGGCGGCATGGCGCTCGGCGCGGCGCTCGCCGCACGGCTTCTCCATTCGCGGAGCTTCGGGAGCCTTCTCGGACCGCGCGCGGCCTTCGTGCCGCAGTTCCTGAACGTGCTCCTCTGGACCGGCGCGATCAATCTGGGCGTGGTGGTCTTCGTCTACGGGCTCGGCGACATGGAGCTGCAGGAGAATCTGCCGATGGGGCGCTGGCTCGGGCTTCTGCCGCTTGCCATCGTCGCGATCCTGATCCAGACCGGTAGCGAGGAAATCCTCTTCCGCGGCTACCTGCAAAGCCAGCTCGCCGCGCGGTTCCGAAGCCGCCTCGTCTGGATGCTGGTGCCGTCGGCGGCCTTCGCGCTCGGGCATTTCGCCCCGGCGGCCTATGGCGGCAACGCGCTCAGCATCGTCGCCTGGACCTTTGCCTTCGGCCTCGCCGCCGCCGATCTCACGGCGCGCGCGGGCACGCTCGGCCCGGCCATCGCGCTGCATTTCACCAACAACGCGATCGTCCTCCTCTGGGTGTCGCTCGACGGTCCGATGTCGGGCCTCGCGCGTTACACCCTGCCCTTCGGGGCCGACGACGTCGACGCGGTCTCCGCCGCGATGCCGGTGGATTTCGCGCTTCTGGGGATCGGCTGGCTCGCCGCCCGGGTCGCCATCCGCCGCTGACCCCGGAGGCCGCCGCACGCCACGCGCGATTGCAATTCCCGCCTGCGCCGCCTAGATCCGCCCCAAGGATCGCAACGGAAGCGGCGCATGAACTGGATCAGCAATTACGTCCGGCCTCGGATCAACTCGATCTTCTCGCGCCGCGAGGTGCCCGAGAACCTCTGGACCAAGTGCCCGTCCTGCGGGACCATGCTGTTCCACCGCGAACTGGCCGACAATCTCAATGTCTGCGGCGATTGCGGGCATCACATGCAGATCACGCCGCGCCAGCGCTTCCATGCGCTCTTCGACAGCGGCGTCTACTCGACCGTCGATATCCCCGAGCCCCTGCCCGATCCGCTGCATTTCCGCGATCAGAAGCGCTATCCCGACCGGATGAAGGCCGCCCAGCGCGACACCGGCGAGGTCGAGGCGATGCTGGTCGCGACCGGCGAGATCGGCAAGACGCCCATCGTCGCCGCCGCGCAGGACTTCTCGTTCATGGGCGGCTCGATGGGGATGTTCGTCGGCAACGCCATCATCAAGGCCGCGGAAGAGGCCGTGCGCCTCAAGCGCCCGCTGGTGCTTTTCTCGGCCGCGGGCGGCGCCCGCATGCAGGAAGGCATCCTGTCGCTGATGCAGATGCCGCGCACCACGGTCGCGGTGCAGATGCTGCGCGAACACAAGCTTCCCTACATCGTCGTGCTGACCCACCCCACCACGGGCGGCGTCACCGCGTCCTACGCCATGCTAGGTGATGTCCATATCGCCGAGCCGCAGGCGCTGATCTGCTTCGCGGGCCCGCGCGTGATCGAACAGACCATCCGCGAGAAGCTCCCCGAGGGCTTCCAGCGCGCCGAATACCTGCTCGAGCACGGGATGCTCGACCGCGTCACCGACCGCCGCAAGATGCGCGAAGAGCTGATCGTGATCCTGCGCATGCTGATGGGCATGCCGCCGCCGGTCTGGGGCGAACTGCCCGCGCCGGAGACGCTGGAGACCAGCGATCCGGCGAAATCCGACGACTGACCCGGCACGGACAGGCCCCACATGGACGCCCGCACTTCCGACCTCATCCTCGCGCGGATGATGGCGCTGCATCCCAAGGTCATCGACCTGACGCTCGACCGCGTGCATCGGCTCCTGGCCGCGCTCGACCACCCCGAGCGCAGCCTGCCGCCGGTGATCCATGTCGCCGGGACGAACGGCAAGGGCTCGACCCTCGCGATGATCCGCGCCGGGCTCGAAGCCTCGGGCAAGACCGCCCATGTCTATACCTCGCCGCATCTGGTCCGCTTCCACGAGCGCATCCGGCTCGCCGGTGAGCTGATCACCGAAGAGGCGCTGACCGCGCTTCTGGACGAGGCCTATGCCGCCAATGGCGCCGATCCGATCACCTATTTCGAGATCACGACCTGCGCCGCGCTCCTGGCCTTCGCCCGCACGCCCGCCGATCACACGCTTCTCGAAGTGGGTCTCGGCGGACGGCTCGACGCGACCAACGTGATCGACCGCCCGGCGCTGACGGTGATCACGCCCGTGGCGATGGATCACGAAAGTTTCCTTGGCGACACGCTCGAGAAGATCGCCTTCGAAAAGGCCGGGATCCTCAAGCGCGGGGTTCCCTGCGTGGTCGGCCGGCAGGACGAGCGCGCGCTCGCCGTGATCGAGGCGCGCGCCGCCGAACTGGGCGCGCCGCTTCTGGCGCGCGGGCAGCACTGGCATTCCTGGGAAGAGCGCGGGCGGCTGGTCTACCAGGACGAGACCGGCCTTCTGGACCTGCCGCTTCCGAACCTTCCCGGCCCCCACCAGATCGACAACGCGGGCGCCGCGCTGGCCGCGCTGCGTCACCTGGGGATCGGCGACGAGGCCTGCGAGGCCGCCGTCACCCGCGCCGAATGGCCCGCGCGGATGCAGCGCCTGCGCCGGGGTCCCTTGG
>NZ_JBHTMU010000014.1:0-100146 GCF_042679605.1 Litorisediminicola beolgyonensis | reverse complement strand
GTCGCGCGCACGGGCGCGCGGGTCGGGGGTCTGGGCCTTGGGAGTGGTTTCGGGCGCGGATGCCGCCAGCCGTTCCGCCCGGCGGCGCGCCAACCGTTCGGCGCGGCTTTCGAGCGGCGGGACCGGGCGCAGATCGTCCTCGGGCGAGGCCGGGTCCGGCGCCGGTGCGCGGCGGGAGAATTTCTTGCGGTCCATGAGCGTCACCGGCCGCTCCGCGTCATTTGCGCGGTCGGTGCGATCCGGTCATCTGCCGGCTGCCGGAAATTCGGTCTGCTCATCTCACGCGGCCTTCGTTCATGCGGGCGCTCCAAGAGTTAACTCTGATCCCTGAATCTGTCAGGAATGGGGACAAATCTCGGGCATTGTTGACGCAAGAGAGTTCAAAATCCGAACAGCCCTGCCGCGTCGATCGCCTCTTTTAGGAACTCCTCGCGGGTCGGGACCGGCCTCCAGCCAAGCTGATCCACCGGCTTGCTGTTGTCGAACCGGGAGAGATGCGCGCGGCTCTTCCAGTCCGACAGCGACGCGCGCACAACGCCAGGGCGCTTCAAGGCATGGGTCTTCAACGCCGATTTGACCGCATCTGTCGCCCAGAACGCGTGCAGATTGCCGGGACTGACGCGGATACGGGCACCAAGCCGGGCGTGGATCGCGTCGAAATAGTCCCGCGCGCTCATGCGGTAATCGCCGACGAGATTGTAATCCTCGCCGAGCGCAGCCTCGCTTTCGGCCATCAGGATCAGACCGTCGGCGACATCGTCGTTCAGAACGAAGGGCAGCGCGTTGCGCCCGTCGCCCCAGATCCGCACCGCGCCCGCGCCATGCCAACGCCCGATGCCCCAATGCTGAAGCGGACCGCCTGCTCCGAGCACGATACCCGGGCGCGCGATGGTGAGCGGCAGGCCTTGGTCGCGATGCATCGCCATGAGCCGCTTTTCGCATTCGGCCTTGGAGCGCGCGTAGAGATTGCGGTCGCTCATGTCCTCGGCGAAGCCGGTCGCCTCGGTGATGGTCCGGGACGGATCGGACATGTCGTAGCTGGCGATCGTGCCGGTATAGACCAGCCGCTTCACGCCCGCGTCGAGCGCGGCCTCGGCGATGGTCACCGCGACGCCCACATCGCGCCTGAGGCAATCCTCCCAGTCGGCGCCATGGGCGCGGGCGAGGTTGTAGACGTGGTCGATCCCCTGCATCGCATCGGCCAGAGCGGCGCGGTCGGACAGCGATACGCCGACGGTCTCGACCTGATCGGGCAGATCCGGGAACGGTCCGTGCCGCCCGCGCGAGACGACGCGCACATCGCGGCCCTCCGCCACCAGCCGACGGGTCAGGGCGCGTCCGATGAAGCCGGTCCCGCCGATCACCATCGCGCTGGGCTTAGGGTGCCGCGTGGCGATAGCGGGCGCTTTTGGAGTGAGTTTCTCGGCAGGGACATGGCCCAGCGCGGCGTCGAGTGCCTCCATCACCCAGACGGCGCGCTCGGGTGAGAGCCGTGGATCCGGTGTGTCTCCCCAGGCGGCGGCACAGAGGCCGCGGAAACTTTCGGCATAGGGATTGCGACGGTTGAGAGAGCGCAGGTGCTTGGCCGCGTTGCCGAGCCCCGCCGTCAGGTGCTGGCGCGACAGGCCCATCTGGCGGCGCACCGGGTTCAGGACCAGGTCCGAGGCGTTCTCGCGGTCGACGACCAGCGTATCGGCAGCGAAGTCGAGCGCGGCACGGGCCGACGAGCCCCGCAGCACCACGCTGCGCTGATCCACCGTTTCGACGAGCGACAGGGTGAAGGTCAGGTCGACATGCCCGGCGCGCGCCAGGATGCGGATCGATTGCGGGCGCATGTCGTCGCCGGGCAGGGCGACCGGCTTCGAGAAGACCGTATGCTCGATCTCGACCGGTCCGAACAGGTCGACCGCAAAGGCCATCAGATGCGGCCCGATCTCGAGAAGCAGGTTTCGGGGCTCGCGCAGGAGCCAGAGAGTGTAGGGCCCGGACCGCAGCGGCGCGAGCGGCAGCGCCCAGGTGATCTCAGCCGCGGAAATACGCCCGAGATCGCCGGTCTCGGCCAGGTCTTTCATCCGGACATAGGAGGGCAGGCAGAGAAAATTGTGCCCCGGCACGAGGCGCCGACGCGTGTCGCGTGCGATCTCTGCCAGCGCGCGCGTCTCCTCGGCGCTCTCAGCGACGGGCTTTTCGATCAGCACATCGAGCCCGGCGTCCAGACAGGTGCGCGCGAGCGGAACGTGCAGATGCGGCGGGGTCAGGATGTGGACGGCGTCGCAGCTGCCCGACGCGATCAGGTCTTCGACCGAGGTGAAGACCTGTGCGCCATGCGCGGCGGCCAGCGCCTCGGCGGCGCTCTGTGCGGGGTCGCAGACGGCGGCAACCTGCACACCCGGCGTCGCGCGAAGCGCGTCGGCGTGCCAGGTGGCGATGTATCCGGCGCCGACAAGTCCGATGCGGCGGTCAGTCATGGGCGGATCTCCGGTCCCTTGTATTCGATGAGGCGCATCTCCGCGCCGCGGAGGCGACGGAGGTGAAACCGCGCCATGCCGATGAGGTTGGGCAGCTTCGACAGCGTGAGAAGTGCTGCGAACCCGGTTGGGTCGCTGGCCTCTTCTCGGCGCAACCGGGCGCGGGTTCTTTGGAAGTTCAGCCCATAGGCTGCGAGCGGGCCCAGGACGAGCGGCGGCCAGAGCAGGCCAAGCGCGCAAGCGCCGAGGGGCAGCGCGGCCCCGTAGACCAGCGCGCGGCGCCGTTCGGTGACGAAATACTGCGGGTGCAAGTGTCCGACCTGCGCAAAGCCGTGCCCGGTGCGCTCGGCCCTTCGCCACCATTGTCCGAAGCGGGTCATCGCGGCGTCGTGCCGTGTCATCTCGTGCGGGAGACGGTGCAGAGACCAGCCGGCCTTGCGCAGGCGCTGGCACAGCTCGTCATCCTCGGCGGCGATCACGGTCGGATCGAAGCCCTCGGTCGCCTCGAAGGCGCTCCACCGCACCAGCATGTCGCCGCCGCAGGCCTCGATCTCGCCCGCAGGCCGATGCCACTCCCAATCACAGAGCCGATTGTAGAGGCTGGCCTCGGGAGATTTCTCGGACCGCCAGCCCGCCACCAGCGCGTGGCCGGGGTTCTGATCGAGAAACGCAACGCCAGCGGCGACCCATCCGGGCACAAGCGCGCAGTCCCCGTCGATGAACTGCACATAGTCCGGCGGATCATAGGCCAGAGCGGCGGCGCCTGCATTCCGGGCGCGGGCGGCGGTGAAGGGCGTGCTTGTGTCGAGCGTGACGATTTCGGCCCCGGCGGCCCGCGCAGCGTCGACCGAGCCGTCGGTCGAGCCGGAATCGACATAGACGATCCGACGCGCCTGGCCGGTCGCGGCGCGCAGGGCGTCGATCAGCCGTTGGCCTTCGTTGCGGCCGATCAGGACGAGATCGACCGTGCTCATGTCTCCGCCTCGATCAGGGCCGAGAGCTTGGCGCCCTCGCGGCGGCTGTCGAACTCGGCGCGGACCTTGCGCTGACCGGCGGCTCCCATGCGTCGACGCCTGTCCGGGTCGGTGATCAGCGTGGCGATGGCGGAGGTGAGCGCCTCCGGATTTCCGGCGGGCACCAGAAGGCCGGTCTCGCCGTCCTCGACCAGCTCGGGCACGCCGGCGATCCGGGTCGTGACGACCGGAACGCCCGCGGCCATGGCCTCCATCAGGACGACCGGCACGCCTTCCGCGAAGCTTGGCAGCACGAAGAGGTCGGTCTCGACGAGCGCGTCGGCCACGGCCTCCTGGTTGCGATAGCCGAGAAACCGTATCCGGTCCGAGAGGCCGGCGTTGGTCACCTTGGCCTCGAGCGCGGCGCGGTCGGGACCGTCGCCGATGAGATCGAGTTGCACGTCGGGATGGTCGGATGCGAGCCTGCGCACGGCATCGACGAGGAGCGGCACGCCCTTCACGCCCGCGAGCCGTCCGACGAAGAGAAGCCGCGTCCCCGGCCCTTTCTCGGACGCCTCGCGCCCGTAGCGATCCGGTTCGACGCCGCAATGCACGATGTGCAGCCGGTCCCAATGCTCCGGCGCGGCAAAGCACATGAGCTGCGATCTTGCGAAACTGGAAATGCAGATCGTGAATCGCGCCCGGGCGGCTTTCTCGTCGATCCGCCAATGCATCGGCTCGAAGAAGATGTCGGGACCGTGCAGCGTGAAGCTGAAAGGGATGCCCGACAGCTCCGAGGCGAGCATCGCCACGGAGCAGGACGCCTTCGCGATATGGTTGTGCAGATGCGCGACGTTGCGGCGCCGGAGCATGTCGGCGAGAACCAGCGCCTCGATCAGGTAGAAGCCCTGCCAGAGCTTAGCGCGCAGCCCCTTCGGAGCGGTTCGCCACGCCAGACCCGCGGTCTTGGCCAGCGCTCCGGGCCTCGCGATTGCCGCCCCAAGCGCGCGGAGGAGCGTCCCGGGCCGTTTCGCGGCCTCCAGGACGTGCCAGGTTTCGGATTGCAGCGCCCGCTGCTCGGGGCCGACGAGATGTTCGGGACCCGTGCGCCGGATCGAGCAGGGCAGAACCTCGTGCCCGAGCGCCCTCAGCGCGGCGATCTCGCGCTGGATGAAAGTGTCGGAGGCGCGGGGAAATTCGCCGGTGAGATAGGCCACGCGCTTCATGCCGCGCCCTCGCGGACGGCCCGGGCGAGAAGCTGCTCGAACCTTGGTTGCGCGCGTGGTTTCAGGCGCTTTCGAAGCTGATCGTTGGGATAGCTGAGCGGCATCAGCCGGGCCTTGAGCGCCGGGCCGCGCAGAAGCCCCGGCAGGCGCGACTCGATCGGCGACAGCGTGCCGCTCACCGCCTGCCAGATGGCAAAGGGCAGGGGCAGCACGAGGCGCGGCCAGCCGGTCTGGCGTTCGAGCGCCCTGAGGAACCGCTCGCGGTCGGGGCGGTCGTCGTCGAGGAGGTTCAGCGCCCCGGGCTCCGGCGTCGGGGTCAGCGCGGCGCTGACCAGCGCTTCGGCCACGCGGTCGACATGCACGAGCGGCAACTCGCCGCCCGATCCGCAGCCGATCAGAACCGGTCCGGCCTTGATCCCGAGATGGGCATTCCAGAGCCGCGCCGCGCCGAACACGATCCCCGGCCGCAACAGCCACAGCTCCGAGCCCGATGCGGTCGCGTGGCTGCGGCAGAGCTGCTCCTGCGCAAGTTTCGCGCCGACATAGGCGTCGCGCGGGGCGCTCCCGTCATCGAGCGCGGTGCTTTCCGTCACGTCTGCACCCGGATCGAGCGCGGATGTGCGATAGACCGCGATGGTGCTGACGAGCACGATCCTCGGAGGTGCGTCGGGATCGAGCGCCGCAAGAAGCCGCTCGGTCGCCTCCACCGTGTCGGTGGCGTGGCGGCGGGGGTCGGCCCCGAGATGGGCCGCGCAATGCAGAACCGCGCCGACGCCCACGGCCGCCTCGCGCAGCACGACTTCCGCGCCCGGCTCCGAGAGATCGGCGCGCACCAGCGTGATCTCAGGGTCGCGTTCCCAGTCGACGGGGCGCGATCCGCGGATCACGGCGCGGACGGCAAGGCCGCGGCGGCGCGCTTCGGCCACGGTCGCGCGACCGATGAAACCGCCCGCGCCGGTGATCAGGACGGTCATCTCGCCCATGGCATCGGCTCCATCGGGGCGCATCGGGTGCTCATGTTCTGCGGACCGCTGGTCAATCCGGCATTCTGGATCGCGAGCGTCACCTCGGTCATGTGCAGCGCGTAATCCCCCGCAAGACGGCTGTCGCGCCCGGTCTCGATCGCGTCGGCCAGCTCGGCGGGACCGAGCGCGAAATTCATCGACGCCGCCCCGCGACGTCCCAGCTTGGGATGGGTCGGCCCGGAGAGGCGCAGGCGGCGCGGAAAGGGATGCTCCATCAGTCGCCGTCGCAGCCGAAACCGGCGCGCGAAGCGCACCGGCGCGGCATTGTCCCAGGCGGCGTTGCAGGACAGGACGCCTTCGTCGCCGATAAGTCGGATGCGGTGATCATGCGGCGCGACGATCGAGCAGGTCAGCCGCGTCAGGGGCCCGTCCTCGAACTCCAGCACCGCGACCGAGAGGTCCGGCGCCATCGGACCGGTGCCCAGCTTGTCCGGCACCGTCTCGGCCGAGATCGCGTGAACGGTCGTCACGCTGCCGAACCAGGCGATGAGCCAGCTCAGCCAATAGCCCGCGTGTTCCAGCGTGCAGCCGGTGCGGAACTCGTCCTCGGCGGGCCAGGGCGCGCCCGATTCCGAGAGCCATTTGTCATAAGCGGCCTGCGGCACGAACCCGTCGTCCAGCTCGGCATAAATCGCCCGCAGCGCACCGGCGGTGCCGTCCCGGACCGCGCGCCCGAGGGTCTGCGCGGCTTCGCCGAGCACGGAGCATGGGGCCGAGGCAAGCTGCAGGCCCCGGTCCCTGGCCAGGGTCACGAGATCCCGCGCCTGATTGATGTCGAGCGCCAACGGCTTCTCGCAATAGACATGGTGACCGGCCAGGAGACAGGCGCGGTTGACCGCGAAATGCTCCGACGGGTTGGTGAGGTTCAGGACGATCCCGCCCTCGGGCAGATCGGCCAGCATCTGGTCGAGACCCTGCGCGGCGGGCACTGACCAGAACGTCGAAAACGCCGCAAGCCGCTTAGGGTCGCTATCCCAGGCCGCGACGACGGCCAGTCCCGGAAAGGTCGCGAGCCCGCGCATGTAGAGATCGGCGACGAAGCCGCAGCCGATCAGCGCGACGGGAACGCTCATAGGTCCCGCGCGGCGCGCTCATCGCCGTCCCTGATCCGCGTCGCGGTCATCTGCCTGCCTTTCAGCCTGCCGGCCCCTCGATTCGCCCGGTGCCGGTCGTTCGGACTGCTTCAAGCAGCCGATCATGGCACCAGTTCGACCATTCTTCGCTGATGCGGAAAAAGTCTCAAGCCGGGCGCGGGATTGTTGCGCGATCCGTGGCGATCAATCCCGGAAAACTCCGGATTCATTGCATTTTCCGGCTCCAAATGAGGTAGGATTGTGGTATTGAGATGGCGGGGGCAGCGATATGGGGTTGCCTGTTTCATGGAGTTTCTGGTCGACGAGTGTCGTGTGACCGTCAACGTGCCCGACTGGGCCGCGTTGGATGCCGCTGTCTCCGGGCGGCTGGCCGCACGGCGTGGATTTTCTCTCGCCACGCTGAATCTCGACCATCTCGTGAAGCTCGCCGGGTCGCGCGACTTCCGCACCGCCTACGCGGCGCAGGATTTCGTCACGGCGGACGGCAACCCCATCGTCTGGATGTCGCGTCTCGCGGGCAAACCGGTCTCTCTCGTCCCGGGCTCCGACGCGATCCTGCCGATATGCCGCATCGCTGCGCGCATGGAGGTTCCGGTGGCGCTCGTCGGCAGCTCTCGGCCGACGCTCGCCGCCGCCAAGGCGCATCTAGAAGAGGCCGTCCCGGGCCTGACCGTCGCACTGACCCACGCGCCGGATTACGGGTTCGACCCCGAAGGCGCCGCTGCCGAGGATGTGATCGCGCAGATTCGCGACAGCGGCGCGCGGCTCTGCTTCCTGGCCCTCTCTGCTCCGAAACAGGAGATGTTCGCCGTGCGCGCGCGTGACCGTCTTGGCGAGGTCGGCTTCGTGTCCATCGGCGCCGGTCTCGATTTCTTCTCGGGCGAGCAGCGCCGTGCGCCGAAGCTGGTCAGGCGGTTGGCGCTGGAATGGCTCTGGCGGATGGCGATGAACCCGGCGCGGCTCGGCCCGCGCTATCTGCGCTGCGCCGCGATCCTGCCGGGGCAGGCGGCGCAGGCGTTGGGCCAGCGTTTCCGCGCGGCCTGATCAGTCGATCGGTCGCGGCGCAGGTCCGTCGGTGCCGCTCAGAACCCAATCGTAGACCTGCCGCACCTGCCGCGCTTTCGCGCTCCAGGTGAAGGATTGCGCGACCCGTTGGCGCGCCGCGTCCCCGATCGGACAAAGAGGCGACGGATCCTCGGCCAGCGCGGTCAGTCGCGCCCTCACATCCGCGACGATCCCCGCGCGGTCCGAGCAGGGGACGGTGAACCCCGTCTCCGGCGTCACCAGCTCGGCCGGTCCGCCATATTCTACCACGAGCGGGGGCAGCCCGAGCGCCATCGCCTCGAGCACCACGCCGCCGCCGAACTCGCGGATGGACGGAAAAAGCAGGATATGCGCCTTGGCCATGATGTCCTGCACCTCCTTGTGCGGACGCCACCCGTGGAAGCGCACGGAGGTTCCGAACCGCGCGGCCTGAGCTTCGAGCAACGCGCGCATCGGACCATCGCCGACGATGTCGAGGCTCATGCGCCCGGACTCGATCAGCGGTGCGGCGGCCTCCAGCGCCATGTCCGGCCCCTTGTAGGGCACGAGCCGCCCCACGAAGACCGCTCTCAGAGGCTCCCCGGGGGAAGGCGGAGCGGCGCGGCGATTGAACCGGGCCGGGTCGATGCCGTTCTCGGGCAGCCAGACGAGTTTCGAGGCAAGGCGCTCGGGGATTTCCGACGCCGTGTGGCGACTCCCGGCCAGGATGGCCGAGGCATGGTCCAGCGTCGCATTGCGGCCCGGCAGGATTTTGTAGACCGAGCGCAGGTTCGTCAGCCACTCACGCTCGGCCCGGCGCTCGGCGTCGAACCCGGCGGGCCAGGGCACGCCGCCGTTCAGCGGTCCGATCACGAAGGGCACGCCCGCGCGCGAGATCCGGGGCGCGAGCGGCGAGGGGGCGGTGGGCGAGAGCGGCGTCACCCGGTGCACGATA
This sequence comes from Litorisediminicola beolgyonensis, assembly GCF_042679605.1. Classification (NCBI taxonomy): domain Bacteria; kingdom Pseudomonadati; phylum Pseudomonadota; class Alphaproteobacteria; order Rhodobacterales; family Paracoccaceae; genus Litorisediminicola; species Litorisediminicola beolgyonensis. The sequence continues at coordinate 91,402 of NZ_JBHTMU010000014.1, read as the reverse complement.
TCCCAGTTGCCGCGGGCGATCTGGGCGCCGAAGCGCTGCCAGACCAGGCGCTCGAAATAGGGATAGCTGAGCGAGCTGAGCGCGGTGACGAGCGTCCAGCCCTTGCCCTCGCCCATGCGCAGCCATTCCGAGAGCTTCCAGAGCGGCTTCGCGATCGCGTCGCTGTCGATGGCCGTGAAGTCGCGCCCCTCGACCTGGCCTGCGCGCAAAAAGGCGTCGCGGTTGCGCAGATGCGTGACCACATGCGTGTCTGCGACCTCGCCAAGCGCCTGAGACATGGACCAGCCCACGAGCGGGACCGAAACCCATTCCGGGTTCGCCGCCTCGGCGATCACGAGAACCTTCGGGCGGGCCATCTCAGATCACCGGCTTCCACGTCAGGGGATCGGTCGCGGTCGATAGCGGGGCCTTGCTGCGCACCCTGTCGCAATAGCTCAGGAGCATCCCGGCCACGATCCAGGTCACCACCGTCAGTGTCGCGTTCGGCAGGAGGTCGAACATGTTCACCGCCAGAAACAGCGCCATCGTCGCGCTGAGCGGGCTGACGGCCCCAGGATCCCGGGTGCGGAACTGCCACCAGAGCGTGATGAGCGGCAACAGCAGAAGGCCGAACTGCGCGACGAAGCCGAGGAACCCGAAGGTGCCGAGCACGATCACCCATTCCCCGTCCGAGATCGTCACGCTTTCGCCGCTGCGGGGGTCGAGGATCTGGTTTCTGCCCCAGCTGCCCCATCCGAAGAGCGGTTTCTCCATCGCGCGGTCGCGCAACACGTTTTCGTTGGCGAAGCGGAAGGAGATCGAGCGCGAGCGATCCTCGTCGATCTGAGCGACGCGCTCGACAATGACGCGCTCGGGGATCAGGTCGATGCTCTTCAGCGCCGGATAGGCGACGGACACGCTGGCGATCACCAGCGCGAGGAGCATCTGCTGGCGTGCCCCCAAGAGCACGACGGCCGGGACGACCACCATGGCGAAAAGCAGCGCTCCGAGGGATTTCGCGAGCACCAGGACCACAGCCAGATAGGCCGCGGCGAGGAACCACTTCCGGCGGTCGCCCTCGCGATCGTGCTTCCACAGGCCGACAGCGGCGATGAGCGCGGCGAAGCAGAAGAACGCGACCCAGAGCCCGTGATAGAGAAAGACCATGGGGCGGAACCCGCCGAAGCGGATCGTCTGGGCGAAGGAGTGCTGGTAGTAGCCGTAGACCCACATGTTGAGCTGCGGCGACAGGCGGACCTCGATCAGCATCAGGACGCTGTAGGCGAGGCCTGCGATGACGAGCGCGATGAAGGTGTCGCGCAGGTCCTTGGACGTATGCAGAACCTGCGCCGCCAGAAGAAACGGCAGGATGTGCATGAGGTGCTGGAGCGGCAGCGCAATGGCGTCTTTCAAACCAAGGCCAGGAAGGCCGATGCGGCCCCAGAAGACCGGCTCGGTATTGGTGATGACGGTGAAGACCGGCGTCACCGCATAAATTGCTAAGAGCACGCGCGCCGCGGTCGACCGGGGGATCAGCGTCTGCAACTGGCCCAGCGCCATCATCGCGCCGATGCAGCTGAGCGACGGGATCACGTGTTTCGTCAGAGGCGGAAAGAGTGGCAGGTCGAAGGCGGCAGGCGGTTCCGGCAGCAGGAGGTAGCCGCCGAGCATGGCCGCTAGAAAGGCGTGCTGAACCGACAGCCGCCGGAACAGGACGACCGTCACCACCGGCCAGAGGGCCAGCATCAGAAAGGCTATCGCGTTGGGCATCCGGCCCTGTCTCGCTTCTCTGCCTCGGTAGGTCCGGCGGCGCCGCCTGGCGCATGCCGGTCCCGGGTCTGCATCTCCGCCCGGTTCAGACTACCCTAACCCGACCGATGTGGCAGCCTTATGGCGACGAGGTGCCGGGTTCAGCGCTTGGCTTGTCGGCTCCGGCTGACCTTTGCGCGGGTCTTGGCCGATTTCTTGCGCGCCTTGTCGAGCTTGCGCTTGGGGCCGCCCTTCCCGGGTTTGCCGCCGCGGCGTCCGCCGCCGCCGCGCCTGCGGTCGTCACCGCGGCCGCCGGGCATCTCGCGGTCTTCGAGCTTGATCAGTTCGAGCCCGATGCCGCCCGTCACCGGCGCGACGTCGACTAGCTTGACGGTGACGCGCTGGCCGAGCCCGATCTCGACCCCGGTATCGGCGCCCATGAGCGTCTGGCTCGCCTGGTCGTAGTGGAAATACTCGCGGCCGAGATTGCGCATCGGGATCAGCCCGTCGGCGCCGGTCTCGTCGAGCTTCACGAAGACGCCGAACCGGGCGATGCCGCTGATCCGGCCCCCAAGCTCGGCGCCGACGCGGTCCGAGAGGAACGCGGCGAGATAGCGGTCCGTGGTGTCGCGCTCGGCGGTCATTGAGCGGCGTTCGGTCTGCGAGATATGCTCGGCCGTCGCCTCGAGCCGCTCGATATCGCGCTCGGTCAGCCCGTCCGTGCCCCAGCCATGCGCCGAGATCAGCGCGCGATGCACGATCAGGTCGGAATAGCGCCGGATCGGCGAGGTGAAATGCGCGTAATGGGTCAGCGCGAGGCCGAAATGCCCGAAATTCTGCGGGCTGTAATAGGCCTGCGTCATCGCACGCAGCGTCGATATGTTGATCAGCTCGGCCTCGTCCAGACCGGCCGCATCGTGCAGAAGCCGGTTGAGATGCGCGGTCTTCAGGACCTGGCCCTTGGCGAGCGTGAGCCCCGAGGCCTGGGCCGTCTCGCGCAGCGCGTCGAGCTTCTCGGGCGGCGGCTCTTCATGCACCCGGAAGAGAAGCGGCGTCTTCTTCGCGATCAGCGTCTCGGCTGCGCAGACATTGGCGAGGACCATGAACTCCTCGATCAGCCGATGCGCGTCGAGCCGTTCGGCGAAATTCACGCTCTCGACAGTGCCATCCTCGGCGAGAACGATCTTGCGCTCCGGCAGGTCGAGATCGAGCGGTTGCCGACAGTGCCGCGCGGACTGGAGCGCGTGGAAGGCGGCGAAGATGGGCTTGATCACATCCTCGACCAGCGGCGCGGTCTTCTCGTCCGGGTTGCCGTCGAAGGCCGATTGCGCCTGACGATAGTTCAGCGCGGCGGGCGACCGCATCAGGCCGCGGTGGAAGCTGTGGCTCTTCTTGTCGCCATGCGCATCGATCACCATGCGCACCGCGACGCAGGCGCGCGGCACGCCCTCGTGCAGCGAGCAGAGATCGCCCGACAGCCGGTCGGGCAGCATCGGCACGACGCGGTCGGGGAAATAGCTGGAATTGCCGCGCCGCCAGGCCTCCTGGTCGAGCGCGCTGCCGGTGTGGACGTAATGGGCGACATCGGCGATCGCGACCCAGATCACGTGACCGCCCTCGTTGGCGGGATCGGTGTCGGGCTGCGCGAAACAGGCGTCGTCGCGGTCGCGGGCATCGACCGGGTCGATGGTGATAAGCGGCAGCTCGCGAAGATCCTCGCGGCCCATCAGGCCCGCGGGCTTCATCGCGTCGGCCTCGGCCAGGACCTCTTCGGGGAAATCGTCCGCAATGCCGTGCTGGTGGATAGCGATGAGCGAGACCGCCTTCGGCTCGGACGGATCGCCGACCCGCTCGGTGATCCGCGCGCGGGGCAGGCCCATGCGACCGCGCGGGCCGATCTGTTCGGCCTCGACCAGCTCGCCTTCCTTGGCGCCCGCGGTCGCGTCCGCCGCGACGCTCCACTCGGCGTCGGCGCCCTTGTCGATGGCGACGATCCGCCCGCCTTCCGAGCCCTTGCGGAAAATGCCGACGATCCGCTTCGGGCTCGCCCCGATCCGCCGTATCAGCCGCGCCTCGTAGCCGATCTCGCCGTCATTGACCTGGGTGAGACGCGCGAGGATGCGGTCGCCCTTTCCCAGGGCCGGATCGCTGTCGCGCGGGATGATCAGGACCACCGGCTCCGCGCCGTCTCCGTGCCATTCCAGCGGCTTGGCGAAGAGATCGCCGTCCCGGGACGGGGCCTTGACCTCCAGGACCGAAACGGGCGGCAGCCGGTCGGGATCGCGGTAGGTCTTGCGGCGCTTCTCGAGATGGCCTTCGGCTTCCAGCTCTTTCAGAACGCGCTTCAGGTCGATGCGCTGGGCACCTTTCAGGCCGAAGGCCTTGGCGATGTCGCGCTTGGCCGACAGGGTCGGATTGTCGGCGATCCAGTCGAGAATCTGCGCCTTGGAAGGAAGCTCTTTCATGATCGGCACCTAGCACGCGGCAAGCGGAGCGTCACGGGCGAAGACGCGCACGATGCCGTGCCTGCCAAAGCTCCAGAAACGCGAGCGGGACGAGGTAGAAGGCGAAGAACATCGTGATGTCGAAGGCGCCGGTGAAGGCCTCGTTGCTCCAGAGGCCATCGGTCGCGAGATACCACAGCCCATAGGCCACCCGGTAGACCCAGGATCCGAGCGCGAGGACGGCCAGCCTGAGCGCCCAGGCGCGGTGCCGCTCGAAATCTCGCGCGCGGGCGGCGCTCCAGGCGCACCCGGCGGCGGCGCCAAGAAGAAGCCCGTAAAGCGCGAAGCCCGCCGACATCCACGGCCCGCCAATCGTGCCGCGCCAGACGATATAGGCAAGCCCGGCCAGCGCGGTGAGAAGGGCGAGCGACACGGCCAGCCGCCCGGTCCAGCGGTGGAAGGCCGGAAACTGGCTGCGGAGCGCGCGCGGGACCTGCAGGAACACCAGAAGCGTCAGCACGCCGCCCGTCGCCATATGCGCGTAGACGGCCGCGGTGGCGATCGGTCGGTCCGGGGCGAAGAAGCGCGACGGCTCCGACGGTCCGCCAAGGGCATCGACCGCCAGCGCGACCGCGTAAAGCGCGAAGGGCGCCGCCAGGAGCGCCCCGAGCGCCGCGGCCAGCGCGCCCGGCCAGCCGGAGGGAAGGCGTCTTGCGAGCGACATATGTTCAGTCTTGCCCGGAATCCGCGCCGGTGAAAGCCTGTCTTGAAACCGTGGGTTGCCCTTGAGATGCGCAGGCATAGACTCCTGCGAGAAACCGGAAGGCGGCGGGCATGGCAGAGAAACATCGTTCCTTCGGCGTCGTGGGCCTTGGAAACTTCGGGAGCACGGTCGCGCGCGAGCTGACCCGGTTCGGCAACGCCGTGATCGGCATCGATATCGACGAGGCGCGCGTCTCGGCCCATGCCGATGAGCTCAGCCAGGCGCTGATCGTCGATGCGCGCGACGAACAGGCGGTCCGCGAGTCAGGGATAGGCGAGTGCGACATGGTGCTCGTCGCGATGGGCTCGGATCTCGAGGCCTCGATTATCACCGCGATCAACCTCAAGCTCGTAGGCGTCGAGAAGATCTGGGCCAAGGCCCGCACCAAGACCCATCACCGGATCCTGTCGCGCCTCGGCGTCGACCGGATCGTGCATCCCGAGGTCGAGGTCGGCCAGCATGTCGCGCAGGTCCTGAACAACCCGGTCATCCGCGACTTCATCAGCCTCGGAAACAGCTACTACGTCGTCAATGTGCGCGTGCCCGAGGCGCTGGAGGGCAAGACGCTCGACGATCTCGATCACCGCGAGGAGTTTTCGCTCAGGTGCCTTGGCGTGATGCGCGGGACCGAGTTCATCGGCGACGATGGCAAGCCCTGCGAACTGCGCTGCGACGACCTGCTCCTGCTTCTGGGCAAGCGCGGCGATCTGCGGCGCTTCGCGGCGCAGATCTAGACCGGTGGCGATGATCGGCATCCGCGCTCGGCTCCGCTACCGGGCGTTGCACCTGTCGCCGCCGATGCTTCTGGCGACCTTCTACCTGTTCTTCGTGGTCCTCGGCGGCTTCGTCCTCTGGCTGCCCTGGTCGAACAACGTTCCGCTGAGCTTCATGGAGGCGCTGTTCACCTCGACCTCCGCGGTGACGGTCACGGGGCTCGTGGTGGTCGATACCGGCGCGACCTTCACGATGTTCGGACAGGGCGTCCTGATGGTGTTGATGCAGCTCGGCGGCCTCGGGCTCATGACCTTCGCGGTCTTCGTGCTCTCGGCCATCGGCGTCTCCGTGGGCCTCAACCAGCGCCTGATCCTGCGCGAGGACCTGAACCAATCCTCGATCGGCGACCTCCTGACGCTCGTGCGCATCATCTTCTTCGTGGCCGTGGGCTGCGAGATCGCAGGCGCGGTGCTCCTGGCTTTCGTTTTCGTGCCCGAGCTTGGCTGGGGCAGGGGGCTCTGGTTCTCGGCCTTCCACGCGGTCTCGGCGTTCAACAACGCGGGCTTCGGGCTGAAATCCTCGAGCCTCATGGACTATGTCGGCGACCCGATCGTGAACCTCGTGATCCCGACGCTCTTCATCCTCGGCGGGCTCGGGTTCATGGTGCTGGGCGATCTCTACACGCGCCGGAAATGGCGCAGCCTGACGCTGCATTCGAAGCTCATGCTGGCGGGCACCGCGGGTCTGATCGTGTGGGCTTTCGTGACCTTCGCGGCGCTCGAATGGACCAATCCCGGCACCCTGGGCGGGCTCGAGACCACCGGAGAGCGTCTCATGGCCGCGTGGTTCCAGTCGGTCACGCCGCGGACCGCGGGGTTCAACACGCTCGACTATTCCAGCATGCACGACACCACGATCCTGATGACCATCGCCCTGATGATCATCGGGGGCGGCTCAACCTCGACCGCGGGCGGCATCAAGGTCACGACCTTCATCGTGCTGATCCTCGCCACCATCGCCTTTTTCCGCCGCCGCCCGTCGCTCAACGCCTTCGGGCGGAGCCTCGGCGTCAACGAGGTCATGAAGGTGATGGCGCTGATGACGGTCTCGACGCTGATCATCTTCGTCGGCCTCTTCGTCGTCTCGGTCAGCCATGACGGCGATTTCAAACGGCTGCTCTTCGAGGTGGTCTCGGCCTTCGGCACGGTCGGCCTGTCGATGGGCGAGACCGCGAACCTCGACTTTGGAGGCCGGATCGCCATCATGGCGGTGATGTTCCTGGGACGAGTCGGTCCTCTGACGCTGGGGTTTTTCCTGGCCCGGCATTCGGTGGCCAAGGTGCGCTACCCGGCCGGGCAGGTTTTCCTCGGGTGAGGCTGTTTTTGACCCCGGGCCCGCCAAGCCTATCTTTTTGGTGGGAATCTTCTTGTGCTCCGGGGCGACATTTCGGAGACACGTTGGCACCGGTCGGAGAACCGGAACCTTAGGGAGGGACACACGTGTCGCTGTTCTTAGTGGTTGCCATGCCGTTTCTCGGCGCGCTTCTGCCCGGTCTTCTGATCGGCGCGGGCCGTCGGACCTGCGCCCTCGGAACGCTCGGGGTGACGGTCACGGCATTGATCGGCCTGATCTCGAACCTGCCCGCGCTCCTGCGCGGCGAGACCGTGATGGCGCGGCTCGAGTGGATGCCCGAGCTTGGTCTGAACGTCACGCTGATGCTCGATCCCTTGGGGTTCTTCTTCGCCGGGCTGATCCTCGGGATCGGCATGCTGATCATCATCTACGGGCGCTACTACCTCTCCCGAAACGACAATATGGGCGAGTTCTTCACCTATCTGCTGCTCTTCCAGGGCGCGATGGTGGGGATCGTGCTCTCGGACAACATCCTGCTTCTCCTGGTGTTCTGGGAGCTCACGTCGCTGTCGTCCTTCCTGCTGATCGGCTACTGGAAGCACCTTCCCGAAGGCCGACAGGGCGCGCGCATGGCGCTTGCGGTCACCGGCATGGGGGGCCTCGCGCTGATCGGCGGCATGCTGATCCTCGGCCAGATCGTCGGCAGCTACGACCTGAGCGTGATCCTCGAGAACCGCGAGGCGATCCAGGCCTCGCCGCTCTACACCCCGGCGCTGATCCTGATCCTTCTGGGCTGCTTCACCAAGTCGGCGCAATTCCCGTTCCATTTCTGGCTGCCGCACGCGATGGCAGCGCCGACGCCGGTCTCGGCTTACCTGCACTCGGCGACGATGGTGAAGGCGGGCATCTTCCTGATGGCGCGGCTCTGGCCGGTGCTCTCGGGGACCGAGGCCTGGTTCTACACCGTCACCACGGCGGGGCTCGTGACCATGTGCCTCGGCGCGGTGATCGCGCTCTTCAAGCACGACCTGAAGGCGCTTCTGGCCTTCTCGACGGTCTCGCATCTGGGTCTGATCACCATGCTCCTCGGCACCAGCACCGCCTTCGGAGCGCTGACGGCGGTGTTCCACATCCTCAACCACGCGACCTTCAAGGCGGCGCTCTTCATGTCGGCGGGCATCGTCGATCACGAGGCGCATACGCGCGACATCCGGCGGCTCGGAGGCCTGCGGCATCTGATGCCCGTGACCGCGACGATCGCCATCGTGGCCGCGCTGTCGATGGCGGGGATTCCGCTCTTCAACGGCTTCATCTCGAAGGAGATGATGCTGGAAGAGGCGCTCCACACCGAGCTGTTCGGCCCCAACTGGCTGGTGCCCGCGCTCGCGACCTTCGGGGCGCTCTTCTCGGCGGCCTATTCCTTCCGCTTCATCGTGCACACGTTCTTCGGCAAGGTCCGCGACGACTACCCGCACAAGCCGCATGATCCGAACATGGGCATGTGGGTGTCCCCGGCCTTCCTCGCCACGCTCGTCATCATCATCGGCCTCGCGCCGTTCCTCGTGGAACCCGCGGTCAAGGCGGTGACCGGGGCGGTTCTGGGCGGCGTCGCCGAGGTGCCGTCCTACCACCTCGCGATCTGGCACGGTGTCACGGTTCCGCTCTTCATGTCGGGCATCGCAGTCGCGGGCGGCATCCTGCTTCTCCTGACCCACAAGGCGCTGCAACGCGGCTGGGACGGCGCGCCGCGCCCCGAGGCCAAGGTGATCTTCGACGGCCTGATCGAAACCTGCGCCGGTATTGCGCGCTGGATCACGCACACGCTGCATGACGGCGCCTTCACCCGCTACGCCGCGATCTTCACCGTGGCCGTTCTCGCGGCGGCGGGCCATGCGTGGCTGACCGGCACACACGGCGTCCACCTGCGCCCCGCCGAACTGCCGAACCTTGCCGCGACCGCGGGCTGGCTGATGCTGGTGGCGGCGACCGGGTTCCTGGTCTTCAAGCATCGCGACCGGCTCGTCGCGCTGATCCTGATGGGCATCATCGGCACGATCGTGTCGGTCGGCTTCGTCTATTTCTCGGCCCCCGACCTCGCCATGACGCAGATCTCGGTCGAGGTCGTGACCATCATCCTGATGCTTCTGGCGCTGAACTTCCTGCCGAACTCCACTCCGCTGGAAAGCTCGGGCGGCAAGCGGGTCGTCGACGGCGTGATCGCCATCCTCGGCGGGCTCGGAGCCGCGACGCTCTCCTACCATCTTATGCTGGGCGATTTCGTCGAACCGTCGATCTCGGCCTATCACCTGGAGAACTCCTACGATGGCGGCGGCGGCACCAACGTCGTCAACGTGATCCTCGTGGACTTCCGGGGCTTCGACACCTTCGGCGAGATCATCGTTCTGGGCATCGCGGCCCTTGTGATCTACGCGCTGACTGAGGCGCTCCTCGCCGGACCGATCCGCGCGCGCCTTCTCAACCGCGAGCCGGACAAGGCGCTCTCGGGCGAGCGTCATCCGCTGATGATGGTGGTCCTGACCCGCGTCATGATGCCGGTCGTCCTGATGGTGGGCGTCTTCATCTTCCTGCGCGGCCATAACGAGCCCGGAGGCGGCTTCATCGCCGGTCTGATCGTCGCGATCGCGGTGGTGATGCAGTACATGGCCTCGGGCTTCGCCTGGGCCTCCGACCGGCAGCGCTATCCCTACCACACGATCATCGGCGCGGGCGTTCTCTGCGCCGGGCTCACGGGAATCGGCGCGTGGTTCACCGGGCACGAATTCCTCACCTCGTCCTTCGGCTACGTCACCATCCCGCCGCTCGAGAAATTCGAGATCGCCAGCGCCATGGCCTTCGATCTCGGCGTCTTCCTCGCGGTCGTCGGCGCGGTGATGCTGTCTCTCGAAAGCTTCTCGCGGCTCGCCCGGCGCGCCCATGTCGAGGACAGCGACGAGCCCATGGATATCGATCCGTCCCGCGACACCATCGAGGGAGGCGCCTGATGGAGCTGCTCGTTTCCTCCGCCATCGGCATTCTCACCGCCGCAGGCCTCTACCTCGTCTTCCGTCTCCGGACCTTTCCGGTGATCCTCGGGACGGCGCTTCTGACCTACGCGGTCAACGTCTTCCTCTTCGCCTCCGGGCGGCTGGTCGTCGGCGCGCCTCCGATCCTGATCGACGGGGTCGAGACCTATACCGACCCGCTGCCGCAGGCGCTGGTCCTGACTGCCATCGTGATCTCCTTCGGCATGACCGCGGTGGTCGTGGTCATCGCGCTCGGCGCCTATCTCGGAGCCGATGACGACCACGTCAACGACCGCGAGGGCGAGTTCGACGAGGTGCGCGCACGGGAGGGCCGGTCGTGAGCCACTGGATCATCGCTCCCGTCGCCCTTCCGGCGCTCTTGGCAGCCTTCATCGTCCTCGTGACGCGCTATCACCTGAACATGCAGCGCGTCTTCTCGCTCGCCGGGACCGTGGCGCTGGCGATCATCGGAGCGGGGCTCTTCTGGCGCGCCTCGGACGGAACGATCACGCTCTACCAGCTCGGAGACTGGGCCGCGCCCTTCGGGATCGTGCTGGTCGGAGACCGGCTGTCGACGCTCATGGTGCTTCTGACCTCGATCCTCGCGGTCTGCGTGCTTCTGCACGCCATCGGAACGGGATGGGACAAGCGCGGACGCCATTTCCACGCGCTCTTCCAGTTCCAGATCATGGGGATCATGGGGGCGTTCCTGACCGGCGACATCTTCAACCTCTTCGTGTTCTTCGAGGTTCTGCTGATCGCCTCCTACGGCCTGATGATCCATTCGGGCGGCACGCCGAGGGTCAAGGCCGGCACGCAATACGTGCTCTACAACCTCCTGGGCTCGACGCTCTTCCTCTTCGCGCTGGGCGCGCTCTACGCCGAGACCGGGACGCTGAACATGGCCGATCTCGCGGGGCGGGTGGCGGCGATTTCGCCGGATGCCTCGGCCGGGATCCGCGTCGCCGCGGTTCTTCTGATCATGGTCTTCGGGGTCAAGGCCGCCATCGCGCCGCTGCAGTTCTGGCTCCCGTCCTCCTATGCCGAGGCGCCCGGGCCGGTGGCTGCGCTCTTCGCGATCATGACCAAGGTCGGCGCCTACTCGATCATCCGCATCTACACTCTGGTCTTCCCGCCCGATCTCGAAGTTACCTCAGGCCTGATGGGCGCCTGGCTTCTGCCGGTCGGCCTGATCAGTCTCGTGATCGGCATGGTGGGCGTGCTTGGGGCCAAGCGTCTCGACCGGCTGGTGGCGTTCTCGGTGATCGGGTCGATGGGCATGCTGACCATCACGCTCGGCCTTTTCACCGAAGAGGGCACCGCCGCGGCGCTCTATTACGTTGTGCATTCGACCTTCGCCACCGCGGCGCTGTTCCTGATCGTCGACCTGGTCGCGCGGTCGCGTGGCGGGCTCGACCTCTCGGCAAAGCGGCCGGTGGCAGGGGCACCGCTTCTGGCCGGCATGTTCTTCGCCGCGTCCATTGCCATGACCGGACTGCCGCCGCTCTCGGGCTTCCTCGGCAAGCTGCTGATCCTCGATGCGGCCTTTGCCTCGGATTGGGTCGTCTGGGCCTGGGCGGCGATCCTCGGCTCCTCGCTCATCGCCGTTGTCGGCTTCGCGCGCGCGGGCTCGACCGTCTTCTGGAAGAGCCACGCCGTCGCGGCCGACCTGGAGAAAGCACCGAAACCCGATCCCGACGCGCGTGTGCCGAGCCTCGCGGCGGTGGCCGTCGGGCTGCTGATCGCGCTTCTCGTCGCGCATACGGTGCTCGCGGGCCCGATCATGCGGGTGATGTCGGCCACCTCGGCGCAGCTCTACGCGCCATCGCCCTATATCACGACCGTGCTCGACACGCCGGGCAAGGAGATCGTCGCGCATGGAGACGATCATGGCGACGGGCACGGCGAGGACAGCCATGACGACGGCGAGGGTGGCGACGATCACGACGGCGGCGCCGATGCCACGCAGGGCAATGCCGATCACGGCGACAGCGCATCGGAGGGACACTGACATGCCGACAAGCACGGTAAGACGCCTCGTTCCGCACCCGTTCCTGACGCTGGTCCTGATCGTGACCTGGTGTCTTCTCGCCAACACGATCAGCCTCGGGACGCTGGTCCTCGGGATCATCCTCGGGCTCCTGATCCCGCAGGTCACCTTTGCCTACTGGCCCGACGCGCCGCGCAACAGCCGTCCGATGAAGCTCATCGGCTACAGCCTGCTCGTCATCTGGGACATCGTGGTCGCAAACGTCGAGGTTGCCTGGATCGTCCTGACCCGCCGCAACCAGGACATGCGCTCGACCTGGGTGACGATCCCGCTCGACATCCGCACGCCCGAGGCGATCACCATCCTGGCGGGCACGATCACTCTGACGCCGGGGACGGTGTCGGCGGATCTCTCCGATGGCGGGCATTGCCTTCTGGTCCACGCGCTCGACGCGGATGACCCGGTCGCCGTCCGGAACGAGATCAAGTCCCGCTACGAGGCCCGTCTCAAGGAGATCTTCGAATGAGCGCCTTCGCGGAAATCAGCCTCGCCATCGCCTTCGCCGCCGTGAGCCTTGCGCAGATCCTCGCCATGGTGCGCCTCGTGAAAGGTCCCGGCACCGGAGACCGCATCCTCGCGCTCGACACGATGGTTCTGAACGCCATCGGCATGATCGTCCTCGTGGGGCTCGCGCAGGGCAGCCAGATCTATTTCGAGGCCGCGCTGATTGTGGCGATGCTGGGCTTCGTCTCGACCGTCGCCTATGCGCGCTTCGTTCTGAGGGGGGACATCATCGAATGATCTGGCTTGCGGATATCCTTATTGGCCTGTCGCTTCTGATCGGGGCCGCCTTCACGCTGATCGGCTCGTACGGCCTTGTGAAGCTCGACCAGCCGATGAAGCGCCTGCATGCGCCGACCAAGGCCGGAACGCTCGGCATCGGGTCGCTGCTGATGGCGTCTATGGTCTATGCCTTCGCCTATGGCGACGGCTCGCTGCACGAGGTTCTGATCATGGCGTTTCTCTTCGTGACCGCGCCGATTTCGGCGCATTTCGTCTCGAAGGTGAACCTCCATCACGGCACCTGCGAGGCGCCGCCGCCGCCGCCTCTCGACGAGACCTGGTCGACGCTCGACACCGGCACGCAGGAGCAGGCGGCGCCGAAAGAGACGCGCGCCTAAAGGCTCGCTCGAATCGACCTGCGTGTTAGGCTGGCGGGACCCGGAATAAGGAATCCCGCCATGCGCCTCGCCCCAGCCCTGATCCCCATCCTTCTCGCCGCCCCTCTCGCGGCGCAGCAGGCCGCAGATGCGGTCGATCCCGAGGCCGCGTCCGAGGCACCCGCCGCGTTCGCGTCGCTGTCGGAGGCCGGTCAGGCAGCGCTCGCGGCCAAGGAGGCGGGCGAGCCCACCACCGCCGAGACCTGGATGGTCGCCGCGGCCAATCCGCTCGCGGTCGAGGCCGGGGCCAAGATCCTGCGCGCGGGCGGCACCGCGGCGGATGCGATGGTTGCCGTGCAGACGGTCCTGGGGCTCGTGGAGCCGCAAAGCTCAGGGTTAGGCGGAGGCGCCTTTCTCGTATGGTACGATGCCGCGAGCGGCGAATTGACGACGCTCGACGCGCGCGAAACCGCGCCCCTGGCCGCCACGCCCACCTATTTTCAGGACGAGACCGGCGCGCCGCTCGGCTTCTTCGACGCCGTGGTGGGCGGACGGTCCGTCGGCACGCCCGGGACGCCGATGCTCTTGGAAGAGGCCCATCGCCGCTGGGGCAAATCCGAATGGACCGCGCTGTTCGAGGACGCCATCGGCCTTGCCGAAGAGGGCTTCGCCGTCTCGCCCCGGCTGGCGTCCCTCGTCGCGGGCGACAGTGAACGGCTGCAACGCTTCGCAGCCACCGCCGCCTATTTCTTCCCCGACGGCGCTCCGTTGGCCGAAGGCGCGGTGGTGACGAACCAGCCCTATGCCGACACGCTTCGCGCCATTGCCGAGGGGGGCGCGAGCGCCTTCTACACCGGCGAGATCGCCGAGGATATCGTGGCGACGGTGCAGGGTGCAGAGGGCAATCCGGGCCTGCTCTCGACCACCGATCTGTCGCTCTACCGGGTGATCGAACGCCCGCCCGTCTGCGCGACCTACCGCGCCTTCGACGTCTGCGGCATGGGCCCGCCGTCCTCGGGCGCGCTGACCGTCGGGCAGATCCTCGGAACGCTCGACTGGTTCGAACTGGGCGACAAGTCCCCGCTCGACCCCGAGGTGTGGCGGCTCGTGGGCGATGCCTCGCGGCTCGCCTTCGCGGATCGCGGCCGCTACATGGCCGACAGCGATTTCGTGCCCATGCCGACCGAGGGTCTGGTCGATCCCGATTACCTCGAGACCCGCGCGGCCCTTCTGGAGCCCGGGGCCGATGGGGCCGCGGCCTTGGAGAGCGCGGAGCCGGGGACCCCTTCCTGGGATCACGCCGCGCTCTGGGGCGACGATCAGTCCATCGAGTTCCCCTCGACCTCGCATATCTCGATCGTCGATGGCGACGGCAACGCCCTGTCGATGACCACGACTATCGAGAACGGGTTCGGGTCGCGGCTTTTCGTGCGCGGCTTTCTCCTGAACAACGAGCTCACGGATTTCTCGTTCGCCACCCATGAGGACGGGCGCCCCATCGCCAACCGGGTCGAGCCCGGCAAGCGCCCGCGCTCGTCCATGGCGCCGACCATCGTGATGCGCGACGGAGCGCCCCGCATCGTGATCGGCTCGCCCGGCGGGAGCCGGATCATCGGCTATGTCGCGCAGACGATCATCAACCATCTCGATTTCGGGATGAACCCGCAGGAGGCCGTCGCCGCGCCGCATATCGTCAACCGCTTCGGCCCGATGGATGTCGAGCTCGGCACAGCGGCCGAGGACATCCTGCCCGCGCTGACCGAGCTTGGCTTCGAGGCGGGCGCGCGCGATCTGACCTCGGGTCTGCACATGATCGTCATCGGTGAGGACGGTCTGACCGGGGGCGCCGATCCGCGCCGCGAAGGCATCGCGCTCGGCGAGTGACCTTACCGGAGAGCGGGCCGCCCGCTCTCCGTCACGTCTCCGAAGGACACGGCGTGTCTCACGCCGCGCCGCTCAGATGTCGAGCCAGGGCGTGTCGCCGCTGTCTTCCAGCGACCAGAAGGCGCGCCACGCGCCCTTGCGCCGCTCGAGCACGAGGAAATTGCGCTCAGCGCAGTAGAATTTCCGCTGTCCCGGCAGGGGATGAATCCGGATCGGATGCTTGCTCAGCGGCGCTTCGCCCAGCCGCGCCAAGAGCGACAGCGCCCCAGCCCAGGCGCTTGGCGGCGCGCGGTGCGAGATGCCCGAGGCCACGAGCTGGTGCATCGCGCCTTCGGGAGCCGCGAGGGTCGCGCGCGTCGCCAGGTGGATCTCGCCCGAGAGCGCCGTGACCCGCGGCCCCTCGGCCTCGATGGCGATCACCTGGCGCAGCATCCGCTTCCATTCTTCGCGATGCGCGCGGCTCTGCCACTGATCGCGCAGGTCGTCCTCGTATTTGTTGATGCCGGGCCACCAGTTCAGCAGCGATTCAAAGAGCGACAGGCGCGGCCCGAGAAGCGGCACCGAGGAAATCAAGAGGACGCGCTCCTCGGTGTCCCGGAACGCCTGCGAGACCGCCGCCCAGCCGGTTTCGGCCATCACCTGGTGCTTGGTCCGCTCCGAGCGCAGGTCGGGCGCGATGATCGAGACGCCCGGGAAATCGCGACGCCAGCTCAGGGACGACCCCGTCGGGTCGAGGAACAGCTTATCGATCTCGTCCTCGGTGCAGCCATGCTGGTAGAGCAGGTAGGCCTCGCGCGCGCATTCGAAGAGCATCTGCCCGGCCTGGCTGCCGGTGAAGTCGGGACCGAGCGAGCCCCATCCGTCGCAGATATCGTGATCGTCCCAGACCATCAGCGACGGCACCTCGCGGCCCAGCTGATCGAAGCCCGGGGCGGCGTAGGTCATGGCGTAGCGGTGCAGGAAGCCCAGCCGCAGGTGATCGCGGAGCGTCTCGAGCTCTCCGGGCTCCGGGGACGGCGGCGCCTTGTCCGGCCAGGCATCGGTCAGCCGGTGGCCGTTCGTGACCTCGTCGGCATAGACCTGATCGCCGCCATGCAGCAGGATCTGGAACCGGTCCTCGTGGTGGCGGTCGAGCAGGCGCAGCCACATCAGGTTGCGCTCTTCCGAGTCGCGGTCGAGATCGCCGTCCTCTTCGCCGTTGCAGGAGACAAAGGCGATCCGCAGGTCGCCGCCGAACTCCGTGCTGACCGGATACTCGACGCCCTCGAAGCGGTATCCGGTCTCCCGGTCCGGCGTCAGCGCGAACTCGGCGCGCCAGACGACATGCTCGCCGATGCGCGCAAGCTCCTTGAAAGGCGCGCTGCGTCCCTCGGCCTCGATCGGCTCAGGCGCGGTGTCTCCCTCGCGCACGAGGATGGTCGCGAGCGTCACCGCGAAGGGGCCTGCCTCGCGCAGTATCAATACCGGTCCGAACTGCACTAGGATGGTCCCCGCTTCTTTCGCTCCTGACCAACATAGGGACCCATGCGTCAGGTTCCATGCGGGCGCACGTTTCTCATTGCGGCCCGAGGCTTTCGCGCCATCGCGCGATGAAGCCCGCCCGGGTCTGGCGGTCGAGCGCGACAAGAAGCGTCGGCGCCAAAGCGATGGGCCTGAGGGCGGTTTCAGAGAGGGCCCCGGTCTCGGCGACGACGTCGGTATCGAGAAGCGGCGAGATCAGTCGCTGACGTTCGAGCTCTGCCCGACCTTCGGGACCGAGGAGGTAGTCGAGCAGCGCCTGCGCCTCCGCCGTCCGGTCAGCACCCTTGGGGATCATAAGGGCACGCGACAGCACCAGCGTGTAATCGGCGGGCAGGACGATTCCGAGCCGCGGATCGGCGGCGGCCGCGCCCTGGGCATAGGAGCCGAGGACGTTGTAGGCGATCCGGTACCGGCCCTCGGCGACGCCGCGGATGATCTCGACCGAACAGCAGGTCGCGACCGCTCCGGCGCGCCCGAAGCCTTCGAGAAGCGCCCCGAAGGTGGTGGCCTGGCGCGCGTCCGAGAAAGCGAAAAGATAACCCAGGCCCGAGGCCTCGATATCGTAGGTCGCGACCCGGCCGCGATAACCCGGATCGGAGCGCAGGAGGTCGAGCAGGTCGAACCGGGTCACCGGCACCTCCTCGGGCGGCACCGAGCTTCGGTCATAGACCATCACCGCCGGTTCGCGGGTGATGCCCCAGAGCTCGTCGCGCCAGTTCAGCCGCTCGGGCAGGGCCAACGTGAGGTCCGAGGTGTAAGGCTGGGCGCAGGCCTCGTTGACCAGCATGACCATCTGGTGAACGCCCGAGGAGATCACCATGTCGGCCTCGAAGTCTCCCTCGTGGCATTCCGTGCGGCTGCGGTCGAACAGCGCGTTCGATCCCCATTGCTCGTAGCGCACGGCGGTGGCGGGTCGCGTCTCGAGCCAGGCTTCGAGAACCGGGGCGAAGATCGCGATATCCGTAGTGGAGCGCAGCACCATCGGCTCCGTCCCCGCGGCGCCGAACAGCGCGACATCCTCCGGCTCGGCGCGGAGCGACGTCGTGAGGCAGACGGTCAGGAGCAGGGCGAAGGCGAGCCTCATCGCGCCTCCGGCAGGATCAGCGCGGCGCGAAATCCGGTCTCGGTCTTCGCGAGATCCAGCCGCCCGTCATAGGCCTCGGCGACCGCCCGGGCGATGGCGAGGCCGAGACCGGTGCCCCCGGAGCGACCCGCGCGCAGGAACCGGTCGGTATTGCCAAGGATCTCCGGCGACGGTCCCGGACCGCTGTCCGAGACGAAGATCATGCCGTGGCCGTTCTCCAGGTCGGCCCCCAGAACCACAGGCGGCCTGCCGTGGCGCAAGGCGTTGCCGAGGAGATTCTTGACCGCCTCGTTCAGCGACAGCGCGTCGCCCGAGACGCAGACCGGAGCGTCGCCGAGCCGCAGCTCGACCCGGGCGCCGGGGGCCAGGATCGCGTGATCGCCGGTCTCGAAGATCTCGAGCGCCACGTCCCGCAGATCCACCTGTTCGCGCGGCGCGCTGTCGGTCCGGTGCACGACCAGCGCCCGGCTCAGCATCCGGTCGAGCAGCAGCCCCAAATCCACTGTGCGGCGGTGGATCAGCGCGACGATGTCGGCGCGCCGCGCCGGATCGGGTTCCTCGGCGGCGAGATCGGCCTGCGCCCGGAGCGCGGCGACCGGCGTGCGAAGCTGATGGGCGCTGTCCGAGATCAGGCGCTTCATCGTCTCGACCTGCCGGTCGATCCGCCCCATGAAGCCGTTCAGCGCCAGGACCATGCCCTGCGCCTCAGAGGGCACCGCCTGATTGACCGGCGTCAGGTCGAGCGGGTCGCGCGCCGCGAAGCTCTCGGCCATTCGGTCGAGCGGTCGCAGGGCGCGGCGGATCACCAGCGCGGCCAGCAGGATCATCGCGACGCCTGCGGAGAAGACCGTCACGAGCGCGCGGCGGGCAATGTCGAGTGCCAGCGCTTCGCGGGCGCGCAGGGTCTGCCCGACGGTGATCTCGACCGCGCCCGAGAGCGTCCGCTCGGCGAACCGGCGCGAGATGGTGACGAAGCGCGCGGGCTCGCCGAAGAAGTCGCCATCGTAGAACCGCGCGTCGGCGGGCGGCGCGGGGAGGTTCTCGTAGCCGGTCAGCACCGCGCCGGACGGATCGCGGACCGCGTAGGCGATCCGGTCGTCGGGCGCGAGGGCGAGGAGTTGGAAGGCCGAGACTGGAAGATCCACCGACAGCCCCTCGGCGCCGCTCGACACCGCTGCGGCGATATCGTTGGCCGCGCCGATCAGGAGCCGGTCATAGGTCTCTTCCGCCGCCTGCCGGCCATAGGCAAAGGCCGCCACGGTCACGAGCGCGCCGCCCACCGCCAGAAGCAGCCCGACGCCCAGACCGACGCGCGCGGCGATGGAGCGGGGGCGCAGCCGGTCGCGCCAGCTGTCACTCATCGGCATCGAGGCGATAGCCGAGCCCCCTCTGGGTGGAGATGCTGACGCCGCTCCCCGCCAGCTTCTTCCTCAGCCGTGCGACATAAAGCTCGACCGCGTTCAGCCCGACATCCTCTTCGTCGAAGCTGAAGAGCCCTTGGTAGAGCCGGTCCTTCGACATCACCCGTCCCCGGTTGCGCAGAAGCAGGCCGAGCAGCGTCATCTCGCGGCGGGTCATCGAGAGCGGCGCGTCTCCGAGCCGCGCGGTCCGGGCGCTCGGGTTGAAGCGTAGCGTGCCGAGCGCGATCTCGGCCTCGGGCGCGCCCGCATCGCGTCGCGCGAGCGCATGGAGCCGCGCTTCGAGCTCGCGCTGGTCGAAGGGCTTCACGAGGTAATCGTCGGCCCCGAGGTTGAGCGCCGAGACCCGGTCGTCGACGGAAAAGGCGGCGGTCAGCATCAGGACCGGAAGTCGGGTGCCGCGGGCGCGGATCTCCTGCAGAAGGTCGGTGCCGAGCCCGTCGGGCAGGTCGATATCGAGCACCGCGACGTCATACTCCTGCACGTCGAGGCAATCGCGCGCCTCGGCCAGCGAGCCCGCGACATCGCAGGCGAGACCGGCGCGGCCGAGCCGGATGGCGATGGCCTCGGCCATATCCGCGGTATCCTCGACCAGCAGGATGCGCACCTGTCCCTCTCTTCCCGTCCGTCCCCCTGGCGGCTCTCCTCACGGTCTGACAGGTTGGTGACAGGTTCAAGGCCTATAAGGCCCGGGTCCCCGACGGAGAGGGAGACCGGGCACGGGGCCCGGGCACCGTCGGCGACCAAGGGAGGATATTCATGTTCAAGGCACATCGCCTGACCCTCGCGGCTGTCGCGCTCGGCTTGTCGGCCTTTGCGGCGCAGGCCCAGGACTTCGCCATCGAGAACCCCGAATGCATCGCACCGGCCAACCCGGGCGGCGGCTGGGACTTCACCTGCCGCCAGGTCGGCAAGTCGCTTCAGGATCAGGGTCTGCTCGATCAGACCGTCCAGGTCGTCAACCTCGCCGGTGGCGGCGGCGGCGTGGCCTTCGCCGAGGTCGTCAACAAGCGCGGCGACGACAATGACCTGATCGTCGCGGCCTCCTCGGCCACCGCGACCCGTCTGGCGCAGGGCGCCTATCCGGGCAACACCATGGACCAGGTCCGCTGGCTCGCGTCGATCGGCGCCGATTACGGCGTGATCGCTGTCGCCGCAGACAGCGAGATCGACACGCTTCCCGCCCTGCTCGACCAGATCAAGTCCGACCCGACCTCGGTGTCGGTCGCAGGCGGTTCGGCCGTGGGCGGCTGGGACCACCTCAAGGTCCTGATCGCGGCCAATGCCTATGGCATCGAGGACGTGCGCTCGGTCAAGTACATCGCGTTTGACGGCGGCGGCGAGGCGGTGACCCAGCTTCTGGCGGGCTCCGTGCAGGCCTTCACCGGCGACATCTCCGAAGCCAAGGGCTTCGTCGACTCCGGCGACATCAAGGTGATCGCGGTCCTCGCGCCCGAGCGGCTCGACGGCGAGTTCTCCGAGATGCCGACCGCCAAGGAGCAGGGCATCGACGCCATCGGCGCCAACTGGCGCGGCTTCTACGCCCCGGGCGGCATGTCCGACGCGGCCTATGACACCTGGGTGTCGAAGATTGCCGATCTCTACGCCTCGGATGTGTGGAAAGAGGTGATGGCGGCCAACGGCCTTGCGCCGCTCGACCTGCAGGGCGCTGAGTTCCAGGAGTTCGTGGCCAACTCGGTCCAGCAGATCCAGGACATCTCCCGCGAGATCGGCATCATCAAGTAAGCATGACTGGCTCCGGGGCGGGACAAGAGCTGCCCCGGGACGGGCGGGCCAGACCCCTGGCTCGCCCGCGTCTTTTCCACATCCGGACATCTGGGAGGTTGCCATGAGCGACCGTATTTTCGGCCTCGTCGGGCTTCTGCTCGCCGCCGGTTTCGCGCTGGCCGCGCTGAGCATCGAGGAGAGCTTTCTCTCTGACGCCGTGGGGCCCAAGGCCTTTCCGCTGATCCTCGCGGCCATGCTGGCGCTTGCGTCTCTGGCGATCATCCTCAAGCCCGATCCCGAGCCGCACTGGCCCGATATGGGCCGGCTCGTCGAGATCGGCGCCGCCGTCGTGATGATGCTGCTCTATGCCGAGTTCCTGCCCATCGCAGGGTTCGTCGTCGCCACCGCCGTGGCCGCCGCCTATCTGAGCTGGCGGCTGGGCTCGAGCCTTCTCGGCGCGCTCGCCACCGGCGTCGGCACCTCGGTCGGCATCTACGTCATTTTCCATCTCGTCCTCGGCCTGTCGCTCGCGCGCGGCCCCTGGGGCTTCTGAGGAGACCCGATCCATGGACATTCTCGCCTCTCTCGGCGACGGCTTCGCCATCGCCCTCACCCTCGAAAATCTCGGGCTTGCTCTTCTGGGCTGCTTTCTCGGCACTATCATGGGCGCGCTGCCCGGTCTCGGGCCCTCGAACGGCGTCGCGATCCTGATCCCGCTGGCCTTTACCCTCGGCCTCGGCGCCACGCCGTCGCTGATCCTGCTGACCTCGGTCTATTACGGCGCGATGTATGGGGGGCGGATCTCGTCGATCCTTCTGAACATCCCCGGCGACGAGCCCGCGATGATGACCTGCCTCGACGGCTACCCGATGGCCCAGAAGGGTCAGGCGGGCGAGGCCCTGTCGCTCTCGGGCATCGCCTCCTTCGTCGGCGCGTTCCTCGCCACCTGGGGTCTGATCATGCTCGCCCCGCAGCTCGTGAAGATCGCGCTGCTCTTCGGACCGGCGGAATATTTCGCGCTCTTCGCGCTGGCCTTCGCCACGCTCGGCGGTGTGTCCTCGACGAACCAGGCCAAATCCGCCTTTGCCGCGGCGCTGGGCCTCGGGCTCGCCACCATCGGCGTCGACACCCAGACCGGCGTCCCGCGCTTCACCTTCGGCGAGGTGCATCTCTATGACGGTCTCGACTTCCTCGTGGCCATTGTCGGCCTCTTCGCGCTGTCCGAGGTGTTCATCTTCCTCGAGCATCGCCACGGCGAGGCCTCCGGCGCCAAGAAGGTCGAGATCGGGCGTCTCTACCCGCCGATGTCGATGATCAAGCAATGCACGCCGACCATGCTGCGGACCTCGGTCCTGGGCTTTGTCGCGGGCGTCCTGCCCGGGGCGGGGGCGTCTCTCGGCTCGTTCATCTCCTATTCGATGGAAAAGCGGCTGGTGGATCGCGACGGCACCTTCGGCACCGGCGACCCGCGCGGCGTCGCCGCCCCCGAGGCCGGGAACAACGCGGCCGCCGGTGGTGCGCTTGTTCCGATGCTGGCGCTGGGCGTTCCGGGCTCGGGCACCACGGCGGTGCTGCTTGCGGTGCTCCTGTCGCTCAACATCACGCCGGGGCCGCTTCTCTTCCAGGACAACCCCGACGTGGTCTGGGGCCTGATCGCGGCGCTCTTCATCGCGAACTTCATGCTCCTGATCATGAACATCCCGATGGTCGGTCTCTTCACCCGCGTGCTGATGGTGCCGCCGCGCATCCTCATGCCCATCGTGGCGATGGTGAGCTTCGTCGGCATCTACGGCATCTCGGGCTCGAGCTTCGACCTCCTGGTGATGGTGGGCTTCGGCGTGATGGGCTGGGTGCTGCGCAAGCTCGACGTGCCGCTGGTGCCGATCATCCTCGGCACGCTCCTGGGCAACGCGATGGAGAACAACCTCCGGCGCGCCGTCACCATCGACAATGGCGACTGGTGGACGCTCGTGGACAGCCCCTTGTCGCTGACCCTCTGGGCCATCGCGATCATCGGCTTCATCCTGCCGCTGATCGTCGGCAAGGTGATCAAGCGCAAGATGCGCGGCGAAGACGAAGGATCGGTCCGCGACTGATCCCTCCGGAACGGCGGTCAGGCTCAGCCCTCGACCGCCGTCCCGAAGAGCGCGATGGCGATCCCCAGACCGCTCAGGGCGACAAAGCCCGCGCGCCGCCAGCCGGTCGAATTGAGTGCCGCGATGGCGCATTGCAGCGCGTAGTAGATGGCGAAGGCGCGGCTCGCGTAGGCGACGATCTCGAACACATCCGCGGCCCAGGTCAGCCACAGCCCGACCGCCACCAGCACCGCGTAAGCCGAGCGCGCCAGGATGCGCCCGCCCGAGAGCTCCTTGGCCAGGCCCCCCGCGCCCCCGGTATCCGCAATCGCCGCCGAGAGCTGCGCGGCCAGCGCCGCGAGCACCAGAAGCGTCGGCAGGACCGGCGCGACGATCTGCATGAGGTCGATGATCGCGGTCTCGTCGAGGGCGAGGGATCCGGCCGGGAAAACATAGGCCAGAAGCAGCACGTAGATCAGGTAGATCGCGCTCGCCAAGCCTTGCGCGAGCTTCATCGAGCGGATGCGGACCGAGGGGTCGTACGCGTCTCCGAGATAGCGCGAAATCTCGAACCCCTGCACCGTAATCACCAGCCCGAACAGCAGGGTCATGGTCTCCAGTGGCTTCAGCGTCACCGGATTCAGGACCAGCGCGCCTGCGGTGGCGCGCTCGACGGTGAAGACGGCAAGCCCCGCCAGAAGCCCCGCGATGATCGCGAGTTTCATCGTGACCGAGAGCGCCTCGAGACGTTCCAGCGCGCCGAAGCCGCGCCGAAATCCGAGGATCAGGATCACCACGAAAGCCGCCGAGGTCAGGAGCCGCGCATGCTCGGGGTCCTCCGCTCCGGCGAGCCGCGTCCCGAAGGCGCCGAAAAGCCCGAGGTAATAGGCGACCGAGACGATGTAGCAGACGGCCAGCGCCCAGTCGGAGACCGACTCAAGGAGCGCGACCGGTCCGGTGGGCGTCGCGTGATTGCGTGCCGCGATGTTGCAGCGCACCGCAGCGCCGAAGCTCCAGGCCACCGCGCAGAGAAGCAGCATCGCCAGCGGCGCCCATGCCCCGAACCGCGAATTGAGAATCGGCCCGAGCACCAGGAAGCCGGAACCGATGATCGAGGCGAGGGGCGTGATCGTGGCGCGCCAAAGCTCCGCCCGGGCAATGCGCGGGAGAAACAGCACCGCGCCCACGGCCACAGTCACTGCAAGGATCACCGCGTCGAGCATGCCGTTCGCTAGCGCCGGCGCCTTGGCGGCACAAGGGCGTTCAGGCGTCGCCGATCCGCACGACGGGACCGCGCGCGGCCTCGGCATCCTCCTGCTCGTGCGTGACCATCAGGACCGGCAACCCGCGGTCCTGGGCCCGGGCAAAGACCAGTTCGCGCATCTGCGCGCGAAGATCGGCGTCGAGCCCGGAGAAGGCCTCGTCCAGGAGCAGCGCGCGCGGCTCCGACAGGAGCATCCGCATCAGCGCCACGCGCGCCTTCTGGCCGCCCGACAGCGTCGCGGGATCGCGGTCGGCGAAGCCCGCGAGGCCGATCTCGCCCAAGGCATCGTCGATCCTCGCACGCCGTTCGGCGCGGGAGCCTCCGGGCGCGAGGCCGAAGGCGAGGTTTTGCCCGACGCTCAGATGCGGGAAGAGCAGGTCGTCCTGGAAGAGAATGCCGATCCGGCGCGCCTCGGGCGGCACCTCGGTTACATCGTCCCCGTCGAGCAGCACGCGCCCGCTGGCGCTGAAGTCCGGTGCCAATGTGCCAGTGAGAAACGACAGAAGCGTCGATTTCCCCGATCCGGACGGCCCCATCACGGTCAGCACCTCGCCCGGTGCGATGCGCGTGTCGAGGCGCAGCAGCACCTCGTCCCCGCGCGACAGCACGATCTGCCGAAGCTCCAGACCGTCAGACATGCAGCCCCCTGCGATTGCGCCAGAGAAGGGTTGGCACGGCAAGCGCCAGGGCGAAGGGCAGGATCACGGCGACAGTCTGGGCGACGCCATAGACGCCGATTGCCCGCCGGTCGCCGCCCGAAGCGAGCGCCACGGCTTCGGTCGTCAGCGTCGGCACCCGGCCGCCTCCGACGAGAAGCGTCGGGAGATACTGCCCGACGCTGACCGCCGCGCCGACTGCGGCAGCGGTCAGGAGAGGGCGGATCAGCATCGGCAGCCGCAGCGTCGCGAAGACCCGCCAGGGCGAGGCCCCCAGCGCGCGGCCGACCGTGTCGTAGCGCGTCTCCCAGGCGCGCCAGGGATCGCCGAGCGACAGGAAAACATAGGGCAGTACGAAGACCAGATGCGCGAGGATGACCGGGACGAGGCCTCCTTTCAGGCCCAGCACCAGAAGCAGGGTCTGCAGGCCGGGCAGGAAGGCGATCTGCGGCACGAGAAGCGGCATGTAGAGAAGCCAGAGACCCCGTCGCGACAAGGGCCTGCCTCGCCGGTGCTCCGCCTCGAGGCAAAGCGTGGTCAGGATAAGAGCGATTGCGACCGAGGCGAGCGCGATCCAGAGGGTCGTCGCGCCGCTCTCGGCGATGCCTGCGCCATGGCGCATCCAGTTGTCCCACGAGGCCGAGAGCGGCAGCGCGTCCGGGAAACCCCAGTATCCGGCGACACTCCAGACGGCGAGACCGGCGATGCCGCCGAAGACCGCCCCGGCGGACAGGAAGGCCGCGGACAATCCGAGACCGCGCAGGGCGGCATCTTCGCGCCGCCCGCGTGCGCCGGTGGCAATCGACCGGGCGGCGAGGCGCGCGACCGAGGCCTCGCCCAGGCGCCACAGGCCCAGACCGAGGATCACCAGGCCCAATTGCAGAAGCGCACCCGCGCTGGCGACGAGCCGCATCGACAGGTCCGGATCGGCCATCCAGCGCACGACCTGAACCGAGAGCGGCGGCGGCGTCGACGGCCCGAGGATCATGGCGACGTCGGCGACCGACATCGAATAGGCCAGCACGACATAGACCGGCAGCCGGATTTGCGCGTAGACAGATGGGAACACCCCCACCATCCAGCCCCGCACCCGCCCGTAGCCCAAGGCCTGCGTCACGCGCATGCGGCGCGCGGCATCCGCCTGTCCCAGCGCCGCCAGCGCCATCAGCAAAAGGAAAGGCATTTCCTTGGCGACGAGCCCCGCGGTCATCGCAAGCCCCCAGGGGTCCTGCACGATCAGCACGTCCGGGGGCCGCGTCCAACCGGTCGCCCAGGGCGAGACCAGCCGCACGAGCCAGCCCGAGGGGGCGATCAGGAAGGCCAGCCCGAAGGCCATCGCCGCATGCGGCACCGACAACAGCGGTGACAGGAGCCTTTGCGCCAGCCGCATCACCGGCGTCCCGCCCCATCCCGCAAGCAACAGCGCAACGCCCGTCAGGGCCAGCGCCGTCGCTGCAAGGCCCGTGGTCAGGGACAGCCGCACGGCCGCGCCGATCCCGGGCCAGTCGAAGAGCGCGGCGAACGGCGCAAGCGACAGACCTTCAGCGCCGGCTGCCGGGTAGTGTCCGAAGGCGGGCAGGGCGGTGCCCGCCATCCCCGCCACCAGCGGCCCGAGCATGACCAGAAGCGTCACGCCCGGAAGGACCGAGAGCGGGACAGGCGCGGTTCGGGGCACGTCGAGCCTGCGTTACTGGCCGCTGCCGTAGCGCTCGGTCCAGATCTCGGTGACGCGGGTCATCCAGGACGGGTGCGGCTCGGGCTGCACCGTGCCGAGCTCGGCCGGAGAGAGAGTCGCGACACCCAGGTCGATCTCCTCGAACAGCGCGCGTTGCTCGCCCGAGAGCTTGTCCATCGCAAGGACCGTGTTGTAGCCCAGAACCTCCGGGTCCTGCGCGCGGGCCTGCACTTCCGGCGCGAGAAGCGCGTTCGCCACCACCATTGCCCCGGCCTTGGAGCCGGAATTGTAGGGGATCGCTACGAAGCTCGCGTTCCCGAGGGTCCCGTCTTCGAGAACGAAGGTGCGCACGGTCGGCGGCAACTGGTTCTGAGCGATGAAGAGCGAGGCCTCGTTCGGGCTGAAGGACACCGCGAGGTCGATCTCGTTGTCGGCGATCAGCTGGACCTGCGCCGGGCCGGTGGCCGGATAGGCCTGCCCCTGTCGCCACAGGACGGGCGTCAGGCGGTCGAGATAGGACCAGAGCGGCGCGGTGACGCCGTCGAACTCGGCTTCCTCGGCGGGCGCTTGCAGGACGGCGGGATCGTCGACCAGCTCGATCAGTATCTGCTTGAGAAAGGTCGAGCCCAGGAAATCAGGCGGCTGCGGGAAGGTGAAGCGGCCCGGGTTGGCCTCGGCCCACTCCAGGATGGCCTCGGCCGACGGCAGCGGCTCGACCAGATCGGCGGTGTCATACATGAAGACCACCTGCGCCATCGCCCAGGGACTCTCGAGCCCGTCCGTCGGAACGGTGAAATCCGTCTGCACCGTCTTGCCGTCGACATCGACATATTGCCAGTTCGGAAGCGCCTCGGCGAAGGGGCCGAAGAGCAGGCCCTGCTCTTTCATCGAGGCGAAGTTTGGACCGTTGATCCAGATCAGGTCCACCGCGCCGTCCTCGTTTTCGCCGGCCTGCTTCTCGGACAGCACCCGCGTCACGGCGTCCGCGGTATCCGACAGTTTCACATGCTCCAGCGTCACGCCCTGTTCGGCCAAGCGCTCGCCGACCCAGGCGATGAAATCGTTGGTCGCCGTCGCGCCACCCCAAGCGTGCCAATAGACGGTCTGGCCCTCGGCAGCCTCCAGCACGGCGTCCCAGTCCGAAGGATCGGGCGCCTCGGTCTGTGCGACGGCGGCGAGGGGCAGGCTGAGGCTCGCGGCAAGTGCGACGGGCAGGACAAAGCGGACCATGGGGGCTCCTTCAGTCGGAAAAAACGGCACGCGCGCCCCAGAGGCGCAGCGCGGCAGTGGCATAGCAGAGCGCACCGAACGCCCAGGCGAGCGGCGCGAAGTGTTGGGGAACGAGGCACAGGAGCACGAAGAACGCGATGGTCTCCGTCCCTTCCAAGAGCCCGTTCGAGAAATAGAGCGATTTCGATCCCTGCGCGCTGGTCTCCATGCCGTGTTTCTCGGCGAGGATGGCGTAGCCGAGAAAGCTCGCGGCGTTGAAGTAGAAAGACGCGATCAGGAAGGCCCCGGCGACGCCATTGGCGATGGGGTCGAGCACGACGAAGGCCAGGGGGATCGCGCCGTAGAAGAAGAAGTCGCAGGCGATGTCGAGATAGCCGCCGAAATCGCTCTTTCGCGTTGCGCGCGCGACCGCGCCGTCCAGCCCGTCGGCAAGCCGCGACGCCAGAAGCGGCAGGAGCGCCAGCAGCGGCGCGCCCATCGCGATCACGACCGCCGCGATCACACCGAGCCCGAGGCCGGTCAGCGTCACGACGTTCGGCGTCGCGCCGATACCGGCCAAAGACCGTCCGATCGCGTCGAGCGGCGGATCGATCAGGCGGCGGGCAAAGGCGTCGAGCATCGCGTCTCCTCTTTCGCGGGCATAAAGGCATATGGGTCGCGCAGGCGACAATTCCCTCAACGACAACGTGATAACCCGTAACGTGGCGCGCGGGTCCTCAGAGGGGTGCGCTGGCGAGGAGGATCGAGTGACGGTCGCACTCGGGATCTTCGGCGTGAAACGCCGTGATCCTGAGACCGTGACGCGCAAGCATCCGGCGATAGCCGGCGGGCGAGTGGCTGGCATGGTAGACAGGCTCGCCGCCGACGCGCCCGGTCGCTTCGCCGCGTCTCGGACCGACGGTCAGGAGCAGCACGCCGCCGGGCAAAAGGTGACGCGTCATGGCGGCGACGGCGCGCGACTGGTCCGGGCGGTCGAGATGGAAGAAGGCGTTCCAGCTGAGGACGCCGTGAAACCGCTCGCCAAGATCGAATTCCCGCATGTCTCCGTGCCGCCAGTCGCCCTCGGGCGCATGGGCCCGGGCCAGCGCGATCATCGCCTCGGCCCCGTCGAGACCGGTCACCCGAGCGCCCTGCGCGGCCAGATAGGCGGCGATCGGTCGGCCGGACCCGCAGCCGACATCGAGGACGCGCGGCGCGTCGGGAAGCCGTTCGAGGAACCGGTCGAGCCAGGATTTCTCGAAGAGCACCTGGCTGCGCTGGCTGTCGAACTCAGCGGCCTGCCGCTCGTAGGTGTCGAGAATATCGCCGGGGCGGCTCACTTGCGCCGCTTCAGGATCGGCCAGAGACCGGGCAGCACTGCGGCGAGGAAAATGAGCCCGAAGGCGACGCTTGCCGCCAGCCCCGCCGAGCCCGACGCGCCGGCGACAGGGAAGATCGTCGCCGCGGCGCCTTCGCGCAGGCCCCATCCGGCGATGGTGAAGGGCACGAGCATCATGAACAGGATCAGCGGCACCAGTCCGAGCGTCGCGGCCAGCGGCAGCTCGGTGCCGATGGCGCGGGCGCAGGCGTAGAAGGCGAGGATGTTGCAGCCCGAGGTGATCAGCGACAACAGCACATGCACGGGCAGGCGGCGCGGTTTCAGGAGCGATACCCAGAGCGCCGACTTGAGGCTCTCGAGGTAGCGGCGCTGGGGGCCGGGAAGATAGGAGGTCAGCCAGAAGACCGCCGGAAGCGCCAGGCCGATCAGAAGCGCCGGTGTGGTGATCGAGGTCAGCCAGACCGGCCAGCGCAGCCCGCCGGGCAGGATTGTCGTGACCACGAAGGTGCCCGCGAAGATCGCGAACATGCCCGCCTGCTGCGCGATACGTTCGAACACGACGGCCTGGCTCGCCTTTAGAAGCCCAGCCTGCTTGCGCGCGCGATAGGCCCGTCCGGCATCGCCCATCATTCCGCCCGGGAGCGACTGATTGAGGACCTGGCTCATGAAATACTCGGACTGCGCCTTCCAGAAGGTGAAGCTTTGCCCGAGATCGGCGGCGATGAGCTTCCAGCGCAGGGCCGAAAGCAGCGTCTGCACCACCATCACCGCCCAGCCGAGGACCAGCCAGCGCGGGTCGGCGCGGCTGAGGATGCGCGCCGCCTCGGCCCCGTCGAGGGTGAAGTAGAGCAACGCGAGCAGACCCAGGCTGACGGCGATCTGAAGCACGCGCATCTGGCCGCGCGACATGCGCCCGCGCCATGTCGACTCGATCTTTTCACCGCGTTCGTAACTGGCGCTCATGGCCGCGCTATAGTGCCAGAAGGCCGCCGGTGGCAACAGCGACGAACCGGATGCGGCGGCGCCGCGCCAGCGGGACGCAGGGTTTTTGCCCCATGTCTCAGGTGGACCAGAAAGCGGCGTTTTTCATCCATCACGGTGGACCGAGGAAGCGCAATACGATGCGCAGAAAATACCGAATCCACCCTCTGATCCAAGGTGACAGCATGCTCCGAGACGCCGATGTGCTCTCCCTGCTCCTTCAGCGCCGTCCCGGCCACTCGCTGGAGCAACCCTTCTACACCGATCCCGACCTGTACCAGATCGACCTAGAGCGTATCTGGTACCGCGACTGGCTGATGACCGCGGTCTCGGCGGAACTGCCCAAGACCGGCAATTACGTGACCCGCCAGATCGGCGCGTATTCGGTGATCGTGGTGCGGGGCGCCGACGGCATCGCGCGGGCGTTCCACAATTCCTGCCGCCACCGGGGCAGCCGGATCTGCTCGGCCGCGAAGGGCTCGAACCCCAAGCTCGTCTGCCCGTATCACCAGTGGACCTACGAGCTTGACGGGCGGCTTTTGTGGGCGCGCGAGATGGGCGACGATTTCGACCCGACCAAGCATGGGCTGAAACCGGTGCATTGCCAGGAAGTCGCGGGCTTCATCATGATCTGCCTCGCGGACAACGCGCCCGATTTCGCGCCCTTCCGCGCCCAGGCCGAAGCCTATGCCGGTCCCCACGGGCTGAAGGACCTGAAGGTCGCGCACCAGTCCTCTATCGTCGAGAACGGCAACTGGAAGCTGGTGATGGAGAACAACCGCGAGTGCTATCATTGCGCGGGCTCGCATCCCTCGCTCTGCCGCACCTTCCCCGAAGACCCGCGCGTCTTCGGCACCAATCCAGGCGAACAGGCGCCCGAGCTGCGCAACCATATCGCCAAATGCGAGGCCGCCGGACTGCCGTCGCAATTCATGGCCGCCCCGGATCTGCAGTGGCGCTTCATCCGCATCCCGTTCCTCGGCGGCGCGGCGAGCTACACGATGGACGGCAAGCCCGCCGTCGCCAAGCGCGTGGGCCGCGTGCCCTTCGATGATGCCGGGTCGTGCCTGGCCTATCACTACCCGTCGAGCTGGAACCACTTCCTGTCCGATCAGGGCCTGATCTTCCGCATGAACCCGATCTCGCCGACCGAGACCGAGGTCACCACGACCTGGCTCGTGCACAAGGACGCGGTCGAGGGCGTGGATTACGATCTCGACAGGCTGACCGAGGTCTGGATCGCGACGAACAACGAGGACCGCGCCATCGTCGAGGAGAACCAGAAGGGTGTCTTCTCGCCTGCCTACGAGCCGGGGCCCTATTCGACGACCCACGAATCCGGCGTCATCCAGTTCGTCGACTGGTATGCGCGCACGCTCCAGACCCGCCTGACGGGCCGTGGCGTGATCGCGGCGGAGTAAGTCCATGATCCCAATGCCGCGCGACGGGTCCGAGGTCTGGACCGACGAGGAGCTTCTCGAATGCACGACCACCGTGCCCGAGGCGCCCGGCGTCATGACCTTCGTGTTCCGTCCGCCCTCGGGGCGCGTCTTCCGCTTCAAGGCGGGGCAGTTCGTGACGCTCGATCTGCCCGTGCCCGGCGGCAATGTGCAGCGCACCTACACGGTCTCGTCCTCGCCCGCGACCAACGCCTATCTCTCGGTCACGGTGAAGGCGCAGAAGGACAGCGTCGCCTCGCGCTGGATGCACGAGAACCTCAGGCCCGGAGTTCGGATCAAGGCCTATGGTCCTGCGGGCCATTTCCACCTGCCCGACGATCCGGACGGCAAGTTCCTGATGATCTCGGCGGGCTCCGGCGTCACGCCGATGATGTCGATGATCAACCATCTCTGGCAGCGTGGCGAGGATCCGGACATCAGCCTGATCTGCTGCGCGCATCGCCCGTCCGACCTGATCTTCCGGCGCAGGCTCGAGCACATGTCGAGCCGCGTGCGCGGTCTGGATCTGCATTTCGTCGTCTCCGAGCCCGATCCCTACGAGGCCTGGATCGGCTATCGCGGCAGGTTCAACCAGCTCATGCTCGGCCTGATGGCGCCCGACTACCTTGAGCGCGATGTCTATTGCTGCGGGCCAGAGGCCTTCATGGACAGCGTGCGCGACATGCTGATCGCGCTCGGCTACGACATGTCGCGCTACCACCAGGAAAGCTTCTCGGCCCCGGCGGAGAGCCGCGCGGAACTCTCGGAGTTCGACGATGTCGTGCCCGCCGAGGGCGTGGCCGCCGAGATCGCCTTTGCCAAGAGCGGGCTTACGGTTCCCTGCACCGAAACCGACACGATCCTGTCGGTCGCCAAGGCGGCGGGTCTCAATATCCCCTCGGGCTGCACGTTTGGCCTCTGCGGCACCTGCAAGATCCGCAAGGTCTCGGGCGAGGCGCATATGGTCCATAACGGGGGCATCTCGGACGAGGACATCGAAGAGGGCTACATTCTCGCCTGCTGCTCGCGGCCCATCGGCAAGGTGGAAGTCGCAGTCTGAAGAGGGAAACGGGGCGGCCCGAACCGCCCCGTCCGTCCGGTCTCAGTCGTCGCCGTCGATGAGGTCGATCGTGGCCGCGAGGGTGCCGCGCTCGACGACATTCGCAAGGCCCGAGCGGGGGTTGTCACCATCGCCTTTGCCGCGCCCGTCGCCCGAGGGATCGGAGGCGTGAGCGCCTTGATCGAAGCCGTTGGCGATGCTCGATTTGGTCAGCTCTCCGAGCGACGTGCCGTCGTCGATCCCTGGGGTATCCTGCGCCGTCGCGGCGGTGGCGAGCAACAGGGCGGTGGCGGTGATGGTCAAAACGCGCATGTGAAATCCTTCCGTGAAAACATCGGCAGCAGCGCCGACCGTCTCAATCTATCAAGATACACCTCGAGACAGAGAGCCTTATTTCGACGCGAGCGCCCGCTCCATCATCTGGTGGGGAACGCCGCCGTCGTCGTAAACCTCACCGCGCGGCAGGAAACCGAGCGCCTCGTAAAAGCCCTGCGCCCGCACTTGCGCGCCAAGCGCCACGCGGGTCTCTCCTCTCGCGCGCAACTCTGACATCCCGGCCTCGACCAGCCGCGCGCCGAGCCCGCGTCCGCGATGTGAGCGCGCGACGCAGATCCGGCCGATCCGTCCCTCTCCGTCCGCGGAAAAGACGCGCGCGCAGCCGACCAGCGTTTCGCCGTCGGAGAGCATCAGGTGCAGCGCGTCGTGGTCGCGCGCGTCGAACTCGTCCTCTTCGCTGAAGCCTTGCTCGTCCACGAAGACGGCATGCCGGAGCGCGCGGACATCCTCGACATTGCGCGTGGTGCTCAGGGTGAGCGTCACGCGAAATAGCGCGACAAGATGCGCGTGTAGATCGCCTTGAGCTGTTCCACCTGCGCGACCGAGACGCGCTCGTCGACCTGGTGCATGGTCTGACCAACCAGCCCGAATTCGACCACCGGGCAGTGATCCTTGACGAAGCGCGCATCCGACGTGCCGCCCGAAGTGGACAGCTCCGGCCGGACGCCGGTCTCGGCCTCGACCGCGTCCGAGACCAGGTCCGAAAGCGCACCCGGCGGTGTCAGGAAGCTCTCGCCCGAGACTTTGACCTCGACCGTCGAGCGGGTGCCGAAGGCCTCGTCGAGCTCGCGGCAGGCGGTCTCCAGGTTTTCGGTCAGCGACGCGCCGGAATGGAGATCGTTGAACCGGATGTTGAGCGTCGCCCGCGCCTGCGCCGGGATGACATTGGTCGCTGGGTTGCCGACATCCATCGTCACCACCGCCAGCGTCGAGGCATCGAAATGGTCGGTCCCGTCGTCGAGCGGTTCCGAGGCCAGCCGGTCCAGCAAGCGCGCCAGTGCATGGCACGGGTTCACCGCGCGATGGGGGTAGGCGGAGTGCCCCTGCACGCCCTGCACGCGGATCTTGGCGTTGAGCGACCCGCGCCGCCCGATCTTGATCATCTCGCCCATACGCTCGGGGCAGGTCGGTTCGCCGACAAGGCAGACCGTCATGCGCTCGCCTTCGGCCTCCATCCAGTCGAGAAGCGCCGTCGTGCCGTCGAGCGCGTCGCCTTCCTCGTCCCCGGTGATCGCCAGGAGAAGCGCGCCGTCGGGTGGCGTCTCGGTGACGAAGTCGATGGCGGCGGCGACGAAGGCCGCGACGCCGGATTTCATGTCGGTCGTGCCGCGCCCCCAGATCTGGCCGTCGCGGATCTCGGCGCCGAAGGGATCGACGCTCCAATCCTGCGGATCGCCGACGGGCACGACATCCGTGTGCCCGTTGAACCCGAAGCTTTTCGCATGGCCCTTGTCGCCCCACCGGGCAAAGAGGTTCGACACGCCGCCACGATCGACCCGCCAAGAGCGGAACCCGGCCTGCCGAAGCTGCGTCTCGAGAAGTTCCAGCGCGCCCCCTTCTTCGGGCGTCACGGAGGGGCATCGCACCAGTTCGCGGGTGAGTTCGACGGGATCGACGGTCATGGCGGGCCTCAAGGCGAAAAGATCACCGATACGGGCTAGCCCGAACCGCGAGCGAGGGCAAACGTGGCGAAAAAGACGCAAGCCCCGAGCACCTCGCACGGCCCCGAACGCGAACCGGCAATCTCGTGTTATGGTGGTGCTCATAAGAACCAGTGCCGGGTTAATTTCGTGAGCAGAGGATCATTCGGCGACCGTTATCCTCCCGTCGGTCGCCATGTGTCGCACCTTTGCTTCCGGGGCCCGGGGTCGGCCAAAGACCGGTCGGCACGGTCCTGCCGCATAAGGGTGGCAGGACCGTTTTTGTCGCCCAAGCCCTCCTCGGCAGAATGACCTGGATCGCGCTGGCGGACTCCGCCTCGTCCTGGACAGATCCCAGCCTCGCCCCGACCGGCGCGGGTGCCATGC
Source organism: Litorisediminicola beolgyonensis (assembly GCF_042679605.1). NCBI lineage: Bacteria > Pseudomonadati > Pseudomonadota > Alphaproteobacteria > Rhodobacterales > Paracoccaceae > Litorisediminicola > Litorisediminicola beolgyonensis. Next base: position 56,531 of record NZ_JBHTMU010000014.1, on the reverse strand, counting down.
GGCAGCTCATGCGCGGCTCGCTCATGGTCGAGACGCGGCTGTCTCCGGATCATCGCCCGCAAACCCTTCTGGGATACGAGAGACGCCACCCCTGGGAGGGTCGTCTGTCGTTGCAGGCGCTTCCCGGTGGCGGTGTCGTGCTGATCATGGCGCTGGGCGAGCGCGTCTTTCACAAGGTGCTGCCCTCGCCCGAGGATATCCGTGCCGAGGCGCTGCGTCTGACTTTTTCCTGGGACAGCGCGGCGAACTGGGGGCGACTGACGGTCGAACACCCCGAGGGCGACCGGCTGACGATGGTCGAAACGCCCGCGCCGCCGCCGATCCTGCGCGAAGACATTCACCTGATGATCCACCATCCCGAGCTTTGCGCGCGCGATCCCGACGTGATCTATTTCGCCGTGTCCGACCGGATCGAGCCCGTCGGCCCGGCCCCGAGCCTGATGGCCGGTGCGCCGGCGATGACGGCGGACGGACCCTGTCCGGTCGAGGAGCTGAAGCCGGGGATGCAGGTCATCACCCGCGAACGCGGCGCGCAACCGGTCCTGGGCGTGATCTCGCGCGAGGTGCCCGCGATGGGCTCCTTCCGGCCGATCCGGCTTCACGCGCCCTATCTGGGGCTGACCGAGGATGTGCAGGTCTCTCCGCGGCAGCGGCTGGTGATCGACGGGTCGGTCGTGGAGTATCTCTTCGGGCGCGAGCAGGTGCTCGTCCCGGCGGCCAACCTCGTCAACGAGCGGACGGGCGAGCGCATCTCGACCGGCCGCACCGTGCGCTATCACCAGGTATTGCTCCCGCAGCACGACGCGCTGCTCGTCGCCGGAGCGGCGTTCGAGAGCCTCTATATCGGGCGCATCCGGCGCGACAAGACGCGGCTCGCCGCATCGCTTCTGGCCCGCGCGGACGCGGCGCGGCTGCCGGAACATCACCGGGCGGGCATCCAGATCCTGAAGGCCTTCGAGGCGATCACGCTGGCCGAGGCACGGGCCGCGTGAGCGGCGTCATGGTTCGTCGAAAAACGGCGTGACCTGCGCGACGATGACGGCGTTCTCGGCCAGAGCGCGCTCCATCAGCTCGCGCTCGTCCGGCTCGATCTCGGGTCCGTCCGCTTCTCGGTCCGCCGCGGTGCCGTAGCCGGTGACATCGAGCGGCGCCATGTCGGCCTGCTTGAGGATCGCGACCGTCTCGCGCACCGCCTCGGCCTCGTCGACGCCGGAGGCATAGCACATCAGCGCCGCACCGGTCGCGGATTTCGGAAGCCCGTCGCCGGACTTGCGACCGACTTGGACGACCAGTGTATAGACCTGCTGCCGGGATTGACCGCTCTTGCTCATGGCTCCCGGAATCCGCTGCCTGTCGGTGGAAGTCAATGCCGAAGCCGCCGCCGCGCTAGCCAAGAAATTGCCTAAAATTCGAGCTACCTATTAACGCAACGTCGAAGAATCGATTTACGCAAAAGATGAAGCGTCAATGTCGGATTATCCTGTCTCCTATCAGCAATACTTCGGATCGCTGCTGAACGTAGACTTCTTCAGCGGCACCCAGACCCTGCTGTTCTCGTTCCTCGGCGGCGTGAACAACTCTGCCACGCTGACCGATACGTCGGGCGTGCTCTATGTGGGCGAGGAGTTCATTCTCGATGGCCGCACCGTGAGCCTCATCGGCTCGGGAACGGCGCAGCCGGGGGTCGATATCCTCGGGGTCACCGTGCCGTCGGGCACGATCAAGGACCTGCTCTACGTCGAGGACACTACGACCGGGGAGAAGTTCTTCGTCTACCCGGACGGCGCGCCGAACTTCACCGGCGCGATCGCGCTGGTCGTCGACCTGCAGCCTGTCGGCTACTCGATGACCGCGGCGACGCCGATCTGCTTCTGCCGTGGCACCGAAATCGCCGTGCCCGACGGCAAGCAGCGGATCGAGAAGATCCGCGAAGGCGATCAGGTGCTCGATTACGGCGGAGAGGTTCTGACCGTGATCGAGGCGCGCCGGACGCGCTACGACATCCTGCCAAACGCCTGGGCGCCGATCGTGATCGAGCCGAACGCGCTCGGACCCGATACCCCGAACCGTCGGCTGAAAGTGTCGCCCCAACACAGGCTGGCGCTACCGGTGTCGCAGCAAGACAGCGATCTGCCCCTTCTCGCGCCCGCAAAGGCCTTTACCGTGTTGCCGGGCGTCCACCGGGCGCGCAAGCGCAAGCCGGTCGTCTACATCCATCTCCTGACCGAGCGGCACGCTCTCCTCCGGGCCAACAATCTGCCCGCGGAGTCGCTTCTGCCGACCCGGGTCGAGGCGGATGACGAGATCGGCCCGGACACCGAAATGGTCGCCCAGGTTTCGGATGCGGATCATAAACTGGTCGACGCCCAGCCCTGCGGCAAAATCCTGAGCACCGCCGCCGCCCGGCAGATCCTGCGGACATGGACCTATGTGCGGGACAGCGGCTGCGGCCCGGTCAACCTGTCGCGAACCTACGACTTCAGCGACGCACAGCTCGGATGATCGCGATCAGAAGGCACGCGCCCAGAAGGCCCACGAAGCCCTGAGCGAGCCAGCCGCCCTGCGCGGTGATGCCGATGAGCGAGAGCAGGAAATTCGCGAGAATCGCGCCGACGATTCCGAGGAAGATGTTCAGCAGAAGGCCGGTGTTGGCCTTCATGATCATGCTCGCAATCCATCCGGCCAATCCGCCGAGGATCAGCGAGGCAATCCAACCAAGTCCCGTCATGGGGTCTCCTTTCGTGTGGCAGGGTCAGCGGGTCACTTCGACCACTGTCGCCGCCGCGTATATCGCCATCATCAACACAGATTCGATGCCAATGCGACCCGGTCCTTCGCGCTGGCGCAGGATCAGGCCACCGAGCAGCACGGCGGTCATCAGGAGACCAGTGCCGAGCCAGTAGAGATCGCCGGGCGCGACCGCGTGGTAGAGCGACCCGTCGCGATAGGCGATGTCCGAAGCGACGAGGAACAGCGTGTCGAAGGTGTTGCCGCCGATGATGCCGCCGACGGCAAGCTGAAGCGCGCCGCGTCGGACGGCGACAAGGGTGGTCACGAACTCCGGCAGCGAGGTCACGACCGCGGTGATCAGCGAGCCGACGAGGCTCGACGATAGCCCGAAACGCGAAATGAACTGCCCGCCGACCTGACTGATCACCCAGCCGCCCGCGCCCATCGCGGCAACGAGGCCCACGAAAACCAGCGCGGGACGCATCGCGGGCTTGTCGGCCTCGTCGTCATCCTCAGGCTCGTCCTCGCGCGTGTCCGAGGTGCGCACCGGCCGCCACATCGGGTCTTCCTTGACGCTCGACGACAGGCGGACGCCCGCGAGATAGGCGAGGAACAAGAGGATCGAGACCGGATGGATGCCGAAATAGGCCAGGTCCGGGCCCGCGACCGCGCAGATCGGCAGGCTTAGGAGGATGATCAGCATCACCGCTTGGAAGAGATTGGCAGGCTCGGCCGCGGCATGTTCGAGATTGGCGCGTTTGTGCAGGAGATCCGCGAGTGCCAGGAACAGCGTCTGCGCGGCGATGCCGCCGACCGCGTTCGAGAAGGCAAAGCTCGCATCGCCCGACAGCGCCGCGTTGACCGAGACGACGACCCCGGCGAGCGACGTCGCCGCGCCGAGGATCAGGCCGCCCGCAAGCGCCTCGCCCATCCGGGTGCGGTCGGCGAGGATATCGGCAAGCTCGGTGGCCTTGATCGAGGCGAGCACAACGACAAGCGCCGCCGCGGCGAACACTGCGAGAAGAAGCGTGAGTGACAGATCGTCGAGCATGAAAAATCCCGGTCCTTTCGCAAGAAACGACCGGGACGGCGAAAGGGTCCCATCATCTCTGCGCGGGGGCGAAGAAGTGTCGCCGCCCCCGCGAAAAGGGCGCGATCAGTCGCGGAGAAGCTCGTTGATCCCGACCTTGGAACGGGTCTTCTCGTCCACGCGCTTCACGATCACCGCGCAGTAGAGATTGATGCCGTTGGTCGAGGGCATCGAGCCGGACACCACCACCGAGTAGGGCGGCACTTCGCCATAGCTGACCTTGCCGGTCTCGCGATCGACGATCTTGGTGGACTTGCCGATATAGACACCCATGCCGAGGACCGCGCCTTCACGGACGATGCAGCCTTCGACCACTTCGGAGCGGGCGCCGATGAAGCAATTGTCCTCGATGATCGTCGGACCCGCCTGCATCGGCTCCAGAACGCCGCCGATGCCGACGCCGCCGGAGAGGTGGACGTTCTTGCCGATCTGCGCGCAGGAGCCGACGGTCGCCCAGGTGTCGACCATCGTGCCCTCATCGACATAGGCGCCGAGGTTGACGAAGGACGGCATCAGCACCACGCCGGGCGCGATATAGGCGGATTTCCGGACGATGCAGCTCGGGACGGCGCGGAACCCGGCCTCTTTCCAGTCCTTCTTCTTCCAGCCCTCGAACTTGCTGTCGACCTTGTCCCACCAGGTGCCGCCCTGCGGGCCGCCCGAGTGCTTCTCCATGTCGTTGATCCGGAAGCCCAGGAGCACGGCCTTCTTGGCCCACTGGTTCACGTGCCAGTCGCCGCTGGCCTGTTTCTCGGCAACGCGCAGCGCGCCGCTGTCCAGCGCCTCAAGCGTGGCTTCGATGGCGTCGCGCGTCTCGCCCATGGTCTCGGGCGTGATCTCGGCGCGGGCCTCCCAGGCGGCTTCGATGGCCGTCTCGAGCTGTGCGATGTCCATTCGGGGCTCCTTCGCGGGACTATCCTCGGTCGCGGGCGTCTTAACGCGCCCGGGGCCCTAGGGGAAGAGCAGGCGCTGGCGCGCCCTCGGCAAACAGGCTAACCGGACAGGGTTAGTTTGGATCTTGAGGGCATGACATGACCGATCAGAGCGAAAGCGCCTTCCGTGACGCCGGGCGGGACCGCCGCACCGCGACCGAGGTGCCGGAAACGCCGCAGACGCTCAACCCCGCCTATCGCCTGGCTTTCGCGGATGACGATTTCCTCTGTCGCCGCGAATTGCGCCCGGTTCGGCTGCAGCTCGAGCTCCTGAAGTTCGATCTTCTGCTCGACGAGGCCGGGATCGACACGACCGTCGTGCTCTTCGGCGGTGCCCGCATTCCGGCGACGCCCGACGACGCGCGCTCCGAGACGCTCGCCGACCTCTCGCGGTTCTACGACGAGGCCCGCGCCTTCGCCCGGAAGGTGACCGAGCATTCGCTCAAGGGTGGCGGCCGCGAATGGGTGATCGCGACGGGCGGCGGACCGGGTGTGATGGAAGCGGGCAATCGCGGTGCGGCCGAGGCAGGCGGGCGCTCGATCGGTCTCAATATCGTGCTCCCGCACGAGCAGGCGCCCAACAGCTACGTGACGCCCGACCTGTCCTTCAACTTCCACTATTTCGCGATCCGGAAGATGCATTTCCTGATGCGCGCCCGCGCGGTCTGCGTCTTTCCCGGCGGTTTCGGGACGCTCGACGAGCTGTTCGAGACCCTGACGCTCGTGCAGACGGGACGGATGAAGCAGGTGCCGATCATCCTCTTCGGCAAATCGTTCTGGGAGGAGATCGTCAACTGGGATGCGCTCGCCCGCGCCGGAACGATCAGCGCCACCGATCTCGACCTCTTCCGCTACGCGGAAAGCGCCGAAGAGGCGATGGCCATTCTGGAAGAGTGGAAGCCGGCCCCGCCGCGCGACATCGTTCCCGACCGGTGATCGGATGCACTCCGGCCCGTCAGCGGGCCGGGGTCACGACCGTTTGTCGTCGGTGCCGGTGGCGCTTTCTGCGGGCTCCTCGGCGCGCTCCACCCAGCGGTGGATCACGTCATGGGCCAGACCTTCGTCGAGCGAGGTGATGGCACGGCGCAGCTCGCGCAGCGCATTGGCCATCTCGATCTCGGACAGGTAGCTCTCCTGCGCGCGCAGAATCTTCGGATGCGGCGTGGTGAGCATGTCGGGCGAGATCAACAGCTCTTCGTGCAGCTTCTCGCCAGGGCGCAGTCCGGTGATCTTGATCTCGATATCGCCTTGCGGGTTGTTGCTGTCCTTCACGGTGAAGCCCGCGCCCTCGACCATCTGGCGCGCCAGTTTGCGGATCGGAACGGGCTTGCCCATGTCGAGCACGAAGAGATCGCCGCCGCGCGCGAAGGAGCCTGCAAGAAGCACAAGCCGCGCGGCTTCGGAGATGGTCATGAAGTAGCGCGTGACCTTCGGGTCGGTGAGGGTGATCGGACCGCCCCGCTCGATCTGCTCTTCGAAGAGTGGGATCACTGAGCCGGACGAGCCCAGCACGTTGCCGAAACGCACCATCGAAAACCGGGTGCCGGACGAGCGTGTGGCGAGGTCCTGGACCACCAGTTCGGCAAGACGCTTGGAGGCGCCCATGACGTTCGTGGGTCGCACGGCCTTGTCCGAGGAGACCAGAATGAATCGCTCGACCCCGGCGTCGCGGGCCGCGTCGGCCAGCACCTTGGTGCCGATCACGTTGTTCCGGAGCCCGGCGAGGACGTTGGACTGGACCAGCGGCACATGCTTGTAGGCCGCGGCATGGAGGACGACGTCGATGGCATGCGCGTCCAGCGTTTCACGCATCACGGCATCGTCGAGGACGGACGCCAGAACCGGGACGATGTGCAGCTTCGGAGCGAGATCGCGCAGTTCCTTGTCGATGGTGTAGAGCGCCAGCTCGGACTGATCGAGGATCACGAGGCAGTCGGGCTTGCAGGCCACGACCTGACGGCAAAGCTCGGACCCGATGGAGCCGCCCGCGCCGGAGATCAGAATGCGGCGGCCGCTATAGGCATCGCTGACGCCCGGCAGCTCCGATTCAAGCCGGTTGCGGCCAAGCAGATCTTCTGGCGACACCGGAACCGCGCGACGGCGCAATTCGCCCGGGTTGCCGACAAGCTCGGCAAAGGACGGCAGCGCGTAGACCTCGATCCCAAGCTGCCGCAGCCCGTGGGCGATATGCGCCTGTCGCGGCTGGCTGATCGAGGGCATCGCCAGCACGACCCGGTCGACCTTCTTCCGTGCCACCAGAGACTTGATCTGCGTCGGCGCGTGCACGGTTAGACCGCCGATCTTCAGGGTCTGAAGCGTCGGGTTGTCGTCGACGAAGGCGACGGGCTGGATCTGGTTGTCCGAGTGCAGCGCCGCGGCCAGCTGCTGTCCGGTCTGTCCGGCGCCGTAGATCAGAACCCGAAGGTGCTGTCCGCCCCGGCGGTAGATTTCGAGCACCAGCTGGCGCAGCAGGATACGCCACGCCGCCGCCAAGGTGACGGTGACGAAGGCGAAGATCATGAAGGTCTCGCCGACGAGCCCCGGCCCGACAAGGCGGTCCGCGACGATGGCCGCCACGGTCACCGCGCCGGCATAGGCGCCGGTCAGCATCAGGCTCCGACCCTCGTAGGCGTTGAGCTTGATGCGGTTTAGGCAGAGCACGCGCGACAGGACGAGGCCCGCGGCGGTGGTCAGCAGGAGAAGCGGAAGTATCTCGCTATAGGCCTCGGCGGCGCGTCCCTGAAGGAGAACCGCCAGCAAGAGCGCGAGGGAGACTGCAAGTCCGTCGATGACGAGGAAGAATGCGGATTTCTGCTCTCGCGTGAGCGACGTCGCAAGTCTGTATAGCATGCCCCGATAATGCCTTCTGTCCCCTTGCCGTACTGCCGACGGCGTCAGGTCTGGTGTATTATCCCCGGACAACACGCTCCGGGTCCGGTCACAACTTGATGCAGCTATATGCGACCGCCTAAGGAATGGACAATAGCGTCACACCGCACCTGCGAAAAACGGCGGGATTCCACTTATCTCTGCCCGGTTTTGCGGCATTTACGCCCCGAGGCGTGACCCGGAAACCACGTCTTGGCCCTTTTGTCCCTACCGCTCCTGCAGTATGGAGGCGCGAAATCGCCGCCCCGTCGGGCTGCGCGGAGTCGAAAAGGAACGAGCGAAGATGGGATACAAGGTCGTCGTCGCAGGCGCCACGGGCAATGTGGGCCGAGAAATGCTGAACATTCTGGCCGAGCGCGGCTTCCCGGTGGACGAACTGGCACCGCTGGCCTCGCGCCGGTCGCAGGGCACCGAAGTGAGCTTCGGCGAGAAGACCCTCAAGGTGCGGGACATCGACCAGTTCGATTTCACCGGCTGGGACATCGCGCTTTTCGCCATCGGGTCGGACGCCACCAAGAAATACGCGCCGATCGCCGCCAAGGCGGGCTGCATCGTGATCGATAACTCCTCGCTCTACCGATACGACCCGGACGTGCCGCTGGTCGTGCCCGAGGTGAATCCCGAAGCGGTCGAGGGGTATTCGAAGAAGAACATCATCGCCAACCCCAACTGCTCGACCGCGCAGATGGTCGTCGCGCTGAAGCCGCTGCATGACCGGGCGCGGATCAAGCGCGTCGTCGTCTCTACCTACCAGTCGGTGTCGGGCGCGGGCAAAGAGGGCATGGACGAGCTCTGGGATCAGACCAAGGCGGTTTACAACCCGACCGACGACGTCAAGCCGAAGAAGTTCCAGAAGCAGATCGCCTTCAACGTCATTCCGCATATCGACGTCTTCCTCGAAGACGGGTCGACCAAGGAAGAGTGGAAGATGGTCGCCGAGACCAAGAAGATCGTCGATCCGTCGATCAAGGTCACCGCGACCTGCGTGCGCGTGCCGGTGTTTGTCGGCCATGCCGAAGCGATCAACCTCGAGTTCGAAGAGTTCCTCGACGAGGACGAGGCCCGAGACATCCTGCGCGAAGCGCCGGGCATCATGGTCGTCGACAAGCGCGAGGATGGCGGCTACGTCACGCCGATCGAATGCGTGGGCGATTTCGCCACCTTCATCAGCCGCATCCGCCAGGACAGCACGATCGAGAACGGCCTGAACCTCTGGTGCGTCTCCGACAACCTGCGCAAGGGCGCCGCCCTGAACGCGGTCCAGATCGCCGAGACGCTGGGCAACCGGGTGCTCAAGAAGGGCTGACCGGGCGCGATCATCGCTCCGAGAATGTCGCCGCCGTCCGCCATTGCGGGCGGCGGTTTCTCGTTCGCCCACAGGGCGACCGGAGGTGCTCCGACCGCTGCCCTGCGACGCGGGAAAGACACCGATCCGGGCGGCGGTCTCGGGAGGAGAGCGCCTGCGACGAGGGCGGCATTCGCGACACGGAAACGGTAAGCCATTCCCAAGGAAGAAATTTTTCGGAACCGGATCAAAGCCGCCCGCATTCTCTGGAAAACGTCGCTTCAAGGCTGACGCTGGTCTAACGCCCGATGCGCTTTTCTGGGCACAGGCCGCGGAAAAGGTCCGGCTCGGCCCTAATTGAGCCGGAAACCTGTCGTAGCCTTGACGCAGTCCCGAGTGCTGAGGAGGTGGCCATGATGCCCGATCCCGATCTTCCCAACCCCCTTGATTGCGAAACCCGCGCGCTGTTCGCGCGCTTCCTCGCTCCGATCCTGTCCCGCGCGACCGACTGGACCGCCCTGACCCGCGAATTGGCGGAAAAGGGCTACCAGCTGAGCTTCCGGTCCGGCCGCCTCGTCATTCTCGAAGAGATGTCGGGCCGCGCGGTCTGCACCGGACGCGATCTCGGATGCCCGCTCTCGGACCTCTCGGCCCGGCTTGGCCGCCCGGCGATCCGGGTTCACGCGTCTGGGATGACGGGCGATCTGGCCTGACGCCGACCGTCAGATCGGCAGAAAACGCTCGGTGGCGGTGTCGTAATACTCCAGCCCGCCGGCACCGATATCGGTCCAGAGACCGTGCAGCGACAGCTTGCCCGCAAGGACGGCCTCTTCCACGAAGGGGAACGTCATCAGGTTGTCGAGACTGACCAGAACCGCCTCGCGCTCCAAGGCACTCGCGGCCTCGCTCTCGCCGAGATTGCGCGACTTCACGCGCTCGTAGCCCGGCCTCAATATATCCATCCAGCGCCCGACGAAACTCGACGCCTCCTCAAGCGCCGGGGCCTTGCCCGTGCACATGTCGAGACATCCTTGCACCCCGCCGCAGCTTGAATGCCCAAGCACGATCAGATGCGCGACCTTGAGCGCCGTTACCGCGTATTCCACCGCCGCAGAGGTGCCGTGCTGGTTGCCGTCGGGCTGATAGGGCGGCACCAGATTCGCGATGTTGCGGTGGATGAAGAACTCGCCCTGGTCGGCCCCGAAGATCGAGGTGACATGCACGCGGCTGTCGCAGCAGGAAATAACCATGGCCCGGGGGCGCTGCCCCTCATCCGCGAGCCGCCGATACCACGCGCTGTTCTCGGAATAGGTCGTTGCTTTCCAGCCGTGATAGCGCTGGACGAGGTAGCTCGGCAGCGGCTTGGCACGATGCATCTGGTCTTCTCCCTATCCCTGTCTGGGTTAACCGGATACGCCGGATTGCCGAAAGATTCGACCCCAACAATCCATACCCGGCAATCATTTGGGAAGTGCGATCTGTCATAAAGAGCCTTGGGTGTACGGGAACTGGAAGAAGGACGATCCGATGACGACCGCTCTCACGATTTCGGCCTGCAAAGAGCAGGTCCGCCTCGATCATGACCGCCTCAATCTTCTCTACGCCGATGTCGGCCTGCGCGAGGCCGAGGACATGCTCTGCCGCGCGATGGAGGAACTGGCGCTGCGCCTCGGGCAGGCCGAGCGCCTGTGGCGCGGCGGCGAGCTGCAGGAATTGCGCCGCTGCGTGCGCGCGCTGGGCGCCATCGCCGGTCAGATCGGTCTGGACGGCATCGTCGCGGTGGCGCGGGACGTGGGCGCCTGCGTCGATCGGCAGGACAGCGTCGCGCTGGCTGCCGTACTCGCGCGGCTTCTGCGCTTGGGCGAGGCGTCGCTGTCCGAGCTCTGGGACAGCGCGGTCGTCAATCTCTGACGCGGGGCCGGATCAGCCCAGCCCGGCCTCGGCGAACAGCGTCGCGAGCTTCGCCTCGGGCCGCGGCCCGACATGCGAGATCACCTCGCCCGCGGCGATGCAGCCCATGCGCCCGGCCTCTTCCATCGAGCGGCCGGTCACCAGCCCATAAAGGAACCCGGCGGCGAACTGGTCGCCCGCGCCGGTGGCATCGACGGGCACGACCTTCTCCACCGGGACATCGGTGCGCGTGCCCTCCCGCAGGATCGTCACGCCATCGCCCGAGCGGGTGCAGACGACCAGAGGGCAGAGCGCCGCGACTTGTTCCAGATCGGTCTCGAGATCGCCCTCCTGGTAGAGCGCGCGGATCTCGGCCTCGTTGCCGATCACGAAATCCAGCTCCTCGGCGATGAGCCGCAGGAAGTCGTCGCGGTGCCGCTCCACGCAAAACGGGTCCGAGATCGCGATCCCGGCGGTGCCGCCCGCATCGCGGCAGGCGCGGGCCATCTTGATGAAGGCCTCTTTCCCCTTCGGCTTGTCGAAGAGATAGCCCTCGAGAAAGACCAGCTCGGCCTCGCGCGCGACCGCGTCATCCACGTCCTCGGCGCCAAGCTCGGCGGAGATGCCGAGATAGGTGTTCATCGAGCGCTCGCCATCGGGCGACACGAAGATCATCGAGCGCGAGGTCGGCAATTCGCCATCCGGCACGGGCGGGTTGAGGAACTCGGTGCCGCCTTCCTCCATCGCCTTGGCGTAGAAGCGCCCCAGGCCGTCATCGCGGACGCGCCCGACGAACCCGGTGCGCAGCCCCAGATTGCCGAGACCCGCGAGCGTGTTGGCCACCGACCCGCCGGGGGCCTGCACCCGGCCCTCCATCGCGCCGTAAAGCATCTCGGCCCGCTCGCGCTCGACAAGCTGCATGATGCCCTTGCCGATGCCCATATTGTCGAGAAACGCATCCTCGGCACGGCTGATCACGTCGACAATCGCGTTGCCGATGCCCACGACTTGATAGGTCTTCATTCGGTCTTGTCCTCGAAAGCGCAGAGGTCGCGGATCAGGCAGGCCCCGCATTTGGGCTTGCGCGCGACGCAGATGTAACGGCCGTGCAGGATCATCCAGTGATGCGCGTGAAGCTGGAACTCTGCCGGAATATTGTCTTCGATGGCGCGCTCGACCGCGACGACGTCCTTGCCCGGCGCGATGCCCGCGCGGTTGCCGAGCCGGAAGATATGGGTGTCGACCGCCTGCGCCGGATGCCGCCACCACATGTTCAGCACGACATTCGCGGTCTTGCGGCCCACGCCGGGAAGGCCCTCGAGCGCGGCACGCGACGAGGGGACGGTGCCGCCATACTCCTCGACCAAGATGCGGCTGAGCTTGATGACGTTCTTGGCCTTGTTGCGGTAGAGCCCGATCGTCTTGATGTGCTCGATCAGACCCTCTTTGCCGAGCGCCAGCATCTTTTCCGGCGTATCGGCGATCTCGAAAAGCGCGCGGGTTGCCTTGTTCACCCCCGCATCGGTCGCCTGCGCCGACAGCGCGACGGCCACGACAAGCGTATAGGCGTTCACGTGCTCGAGCTCGCCCTTGGGCTCGGGCTCGGCGTCGCGAAAGCGGGTGAAGATCTCGCGGATCGTGTGATAATCGAGCTGCTTGGCCATCCGACGCTCTATGCCCGCCCGGTGCCGCTTGCGCAATATCCGGGTCGCGCCCGTGGTCCCGGACTTGCTATGACCGGGCGAGACCTTTCGGAGACCCCGCCCATGTCCGTCGCCGCTCCTGAGACGCCCGCGTTCAGCCGCTACCATTACGATGTCATGGCGCGGGCCATCGAGACGGTGGATCGGCTCGGACCGCAGGCCACGCTGACCGAGATCGCCGCCGCGATGGACATGAGCCCCGCGCATTTTCAGCGCCTCTTCTCGCGCTGGGCAGGGGTCAGCCCGAAGCGCTACCAGCAATACCTGACCCTCGATCATGCGCGCGCGCTCTTGCGCGAGCGGTTCACCACCCTCGAGACCGCGCATGCCACCGGTCTTTCGGGAACGGGCCGTCTCCACGACCTCTTCCTGCGCTGGGAGGCGATGGCGCCTGGCGACTACGCCACTGGAGGCGCGGGGCTGGAGATCGCTTGGGGCTGGTTCGACAGCCCCTTCGGCGCGGCGCTCGTCATGGGCACGGATCGGGGCATCTGCGGGATCGCTTTTTCCGCCGAGACGACCGAGGACGCGGCGATGGACGACCTCGTCTCGCGCTGGCCTGCGGCGCGCTACCGCGAGGACCGCGCCGCGTTGAGCGCCTGGGTCGACGCCGCTTTCGGCGTCTCCGGCGAGGCGCGCCTTGTGCTGATCGGAGCGCCGTTTCAGATCAAGGTCTGGGAGGCCCTGATGCGCGTGCCCTCGGGCCACGTCACCACCTATTCCGAGATCGCCAGCGCCATCGGTCACCCCAAGGCCGTGCGCGCCGTCGGGACGGCCGTCGGGCGCAATCCGATCAGCCTCCTCATCCCCTGCCACCGCGCGCTTCGGAAATCCGGCGGCCTCGGAGGCTATCACTGGGGGCTGCCGGTCAAGCGCGCGATTCTCGCCTGGGAGAGCGCGCGGACCGAAGCCTAACGCCCGTTTGGCGGAAATCGGCCCAAAAATGCGACATGTTTTTGGATAACAGGGAACGCTGCGTGTAGAGGAGGCGTTATCCCTACCGGGTATCCAAAACCAACTCGAACGAGGACACATCATGCTTCGAGCAAAATCTGCCATTCTTCTTTCGTCCGCCGCGCTGATGGCTCTTGCCGCCTGTGAACCGGCCGCGCTGAACGACCCGAACAACCCCAACCGCAACGCCCAGCAGGGCGCTCTGATCGGCGCAGGCGTCGGCGCGCTCGCCGGTGCGGCCCTGGGCAACGACCCCGAAGAGCGCCGCCGCAACGCGGTGGCCGGCGCGCTGGCCGGTGCCGCGGGCGGTGCCGTGATCGGCAACCAGCTCGACAAGCAGGAAGCCGCGCTCCGCGCCCAGGTCGGCAACCCGAACATCGGCATCACCAACACCGGTGACCGCCTGATCGTGACGCTGCCGCAGGACATCCTCTTCGCGACCGACTCGACCGCCGTGTCGCCCGCCGTCCAGAGCGATCTGCGCGCCGTTGCCTCGAACCTGAACCAGTATCCGAACACCACCGTTCAGGTCGTGGGTCACACCGACAACACCGGCGACGCGTCCTACAACTACGACCTGTCCCAGCGCCGCGCCCAGGCCGTCGGTGGCATCCTGATCTCCAACGGCGTGTCGTCGTCCCGCATCCAGACCATCGGTCGCGGCGAGGACCAGCCGGTCGCGTCGAACCTGACGCCGGAAGGCCGCCAGCAGAACCGCCGCGTCGAGATCGTGATCCTGCCGAACGCCTGATCCCGCACCTCGCGCACATCACATGTGGAAACGCCGCGGCTTGCCGCGGCGTTTTTGCGTCACAGCTATGGGGAAACGTTCTTACGGGAGTTCCCCATGTCCGATCTGAGCCTTCTCGGCATCTCCGGCTCGCTGCGCGCGGCCTCGACCAACCGCTTGCTGATCCGCGCCGCCGCCCGCCATTTCGATCCCGCCTCCTTCATCGAGGCCGAGATCGATTTTCCGATCTACAACGGCGATCTCGAGGACAAGGGCATCCCCGACGCGGTCACGCTGCTCGGACGCCAGATCGACGAGGCGGATGCGGTCATCATCTCGACGCCCGAGTACAACAAGGGCCTCTCCGGCGGGCTGAAGAACGCGCTCGACTGGGTCAGCCGTCTGGAGGGCAACCCGTGGCGCGACAAGCCCGTCGCGATCATGTCGGCCGCCTCTGGCGTGGCCGGCGGCGCGCGCGGTCAATCGATGCTGCGCACGCTCCTGAACCCGTTCCGCCCGCATGTCATCCCGGGCCCCGAGGTCATGGTCGGGCAGACGTCCAAGCAGTGGAACGAGGACGGCACCCTCGCGAACGAGGGCACCCACAAGTTTCTCGGAGAGTTGATGAGCGAGCTTCGGAAAGTGGCCGAGGCGCGGAGCGCCTGACCGGTCAGTAGCCCGTTCCGCGGATCACCACGACGACGGTCCGCAGCATGACCGCAAGATCGGTGCGGAGAGACAGCGCCTTGGCATAGGCGGTGTCGTACTCCGCCCGGTCGGCGAAGCTCGACTCGTTGCGGACGGAGGTCTGCCAGAACCCGGTGACGCCCGGGCGCAGCGTGTAATAGGCGGTGCCCGGATAGAGATCCATCTGGTCGATCATCATCGGTCGCGGTCCGACGATCGACATGTCGCCGCGCAGCACGTTCCAGAGCTGCGGCAGCTCGTCGAGCGAGCTCTTGCGGATGACGCGCCCAAGCGGCGTGATCCGCGGATCGAAGCGCAGCTTCTGGCTGCGATCCCACTCGGCGCGGGCGGCGGGGTCGGAGGCCAGATGCGCTTCGAGCAGGACGTCCGCGTTCGGGACCATGCTGCGCAGCTTCCACATGCGGAAGATGCGACCGTTCAGGCCGACGCGACGCTGGCTGTAGAACGGCGAGGCGCCCTGAGCCGCGAGCAGCAGACACAGCGGCAACAGGATCGCCAGCGTCGGCAGGGCGGCGATCAGAACAAGGGTGATGTCGATGGCGCGCTTGAAGCAATCGCGGTACAGGGCAAAGCGAATGCCCCGGGTCGGCGCGTAGCCAAGCAGCTCACGACGAGTTGCCTCGGTGCAGGGGGGCGTAAGGTGCAGCGTCACAGTCTCACTCCATCGCGGGAGAGACGGACAGACACCCTCTGATACTCAACAAGCTTCACAAGAAACGGGACGCAGCGCCCGTTACAGAGCAGGGATCGCTCCCTGGAGGTTTCTCAGCAGTGAAGACACGCGGTGCAGCAGCGGACGCGTCCGTAAACTCCCAACTCGCGACACTGCCCCCTAGTGCCGTTTACCAAACTCCTGCCCGGACCACGGGCAGATACAGCGTCATTATGAGAATGTGGCGAAAATCAGTCAATTGGCTTTGGAGGCGCACACCCCTGAGGAGAGCGGTGCAATCGCTGCACGCTCGGTATCACGGGCCGCCGGCCTTGGTGGGATGAAACCCCGCCGTGCCGAACGCGTCGTCCGGCATATCAACATTGCGCTGAACAATTCGCGGATTCCAGCGCGAAATTGTCCACGTAACATGAACGATCCCCCTCATTCCGGGGATTGTCGCGAAATTGGCACCAGCTTGAGGCCGGAGAGACCAATTCGCGGAAACAGTTCTGTCGCGGAATTGTCGACGGTTTTGAGCGCAATATGCGATTTCAAGCTCTTATTTGCGGAGAAAACCTAAGGCAAGAGCACACGTTCCGCGGTAAGGAATTCCCTCACGAAATATTACATCCCGTGGGAAAGCTGGAAAGCGCTGCCTCATTTCTGCCGTTTCCGGGTCCGATTTTGCCTCAAATTCGCCGAATCGATCTCATGATCGGACTGCGCCGCGCATTGCCCCGGGCCGCGGTTCTCCTTATGTCGCCAAGGCATCGGAGCAGATGAGGACGAGATGGCAAACCACCTGTACCAAGGCGATCTTCCCAACGACCTGGATCTCGGGCCGGTCGTGGCGATCGATTGCGAGACCATGGGGCTCGACCCGCACCGTGATCGCCTCTGCGTCGTCCAGCTCTCCGGAGGCGACGGGCACGCGCATCTGGTGCAGATCGCCAAGGGTCAGACCAGCGCGCCGAACCTCGAGCGCCTCCTGACCGATCCAGACGTCCTGAAGCTCTTCCATTTCGGCCGCTTCGACATCGCCGTCATGTACCATGCCTTCGGTGCGCTCGCCCGCCCGGTCTATTGCACCAAGATCGCCAGCCGCCTCGTGCGGACCTATACCGACCGGCACGGGCTGAAGAACCTCCTGCAGGAACTCCTTTCGGTGGATATCTCCAAACAGCAGCAAAGCTCGGACTGGGGCGCCGAGGCGCTGAGCGAGGCGCAGCGCGACTACGCCGCGTCGGACGTGCTCTACCTGCATCGCCTGCGCGAGAAGATGGACGGGATGCTGGAGCGCGAAGGCCGCATGGAGCTGGCGCAGGCCTGTTTCGACTTCCTGCCGGTGCGCGCGCAGCTCGACCTCGCCGGGTGGCCCGAAACCGACATCTTCGCGCATAGCTGAGACCGGCGATGGCGCGCGGTCCCGGCACCCGATCCCAGATCGTCGCCTGGCTCAAGGTGCTCTTGCCGCTCCTCGCCATCGCGCTTCTCTCGACCCTGTTCCTGGTCGCGCGCGAGCTCGATCCGACGGTGAACCTGCCGGTGTCGCGGGTCGAGGATCTGGCCGACAGGTCGTCGCAGACCGTGACCGGCGCGGCCTTCTCCGGCACCACCGAAAGCGGCGCGCAGCTCGACCTGTCGGCGGACACCGCCCGCCCCGACCCGGAGGACGGCGACCGCCTTCTGGCGCGCGCGGTCTACGGCGCGCTGACCCAAGAGGACGGTTCGCGGGTCGATCTTGCCGCGCCCTCGGCCGAGATCGTCAGCAAGACCGACCGCGCCCGCCTGACCGGCGGCGTCACTCTGCGCTCCTCGGCGGGTTGGGTCATGACGACCGACGCGCTTTCGACATCGCTGTCGGGCACCGCGGTCGAAAGCGACGGATCGGTCGAGGCCACGGGACCCGGAGGGCGGATCACCGCCGGCAAGCTCGTCATCACCGAGAGCACAGATCAGAGCGGTAGCCTGGAGTTGCTTTTCCAAAACGGGGTCCAGATGATATACCGCCCCCCGGGACCCGAGTGAGTGCTGACAATGCCATCCAATCTTCGCCTTCTCGCCGCGGCTGCGGCATTGGTGCTTCTTGCTGCGCCGATCCACGCGCAGGAGGTCACCTTCGGCACGATGCGCGCCGACAGCGACGCTCCGGTCGAGGTCAGTGCGGATCAGCTTTCGGTGAACCAGTCCGACGGCACCGCGCTCTATTCCGGCAACGTGGTGATCGGGCAGGGCGAGATGCGACTCTCGGCGCCGCGCGTTCTGGTGGTCTACGCCGAGACCCGCAACGCCATCGCGCGGCTCGAAGCCACGGGCGGCGTGACGCTGGTCTCGGGCACGGAAGCCGCTGAGGCGGAGCGCGCCGATTACGACATCGACGCCGGGACTGTGACGATGAGCGGCAATGTCCTTCTGACGCAGGGCGACAACGCGCTGACCTCCGAGCGCATGGTGGTCGATCTCGACAGCGGCACCGCCCAGATGGATGGACGGGTCCGGACGGTCCTGCAGCCCGGCGGCTCTGAGTGAGATGACCCCGCGCCCCGAACTGAGCGTGACGGAAGGCCAGAGCGGCCTGATCGTCCGCCATTTGCGCAAGAGCTACCGCAAGCGCGTGGTGATCCGCGACGTCTCGATGACGCTCAGCCGCGGCGAGGTCGTGGCGCTTCTGGGACCGAACGGGTCGGGCAAGACCACGAGCTTCTATGCCATCGCCGGGCTGGTGAATCCCGAGGGCGGCGAGGTGCTGATCGACGGGCGTGATGCGACCTACCTGCCGATGTATCGCCGCGCACGGATGGGGATCGGCTATCTTCCGCAGGAGATGTCGATCTTCCGTGGCCTGTCAGTCGAGGACAACATCGCCGCGATTCTCGACATCTCCCAGCCGGATCCCTCGACCCGCCGCGAGCGGCTGGAAGAGCTTCTGTCGGATTTCTCGATCGAGCATCTGCGCCGCGCCCCCGCGCTGGCCTTGTCGGGCGGCGAGCGGCGCCGGGTCGAGATCGCCCGCTGTCTTGCGGCCGATCCGAAATACCTCCTGCTCGACGAGCCCTTCGCGGGGGTCGACCCGATCTCGGTCGGCGACATCCGCGGCCTCGTGGCCGATCTAAAGACCCGCGGCATCGGGGTGCTGATCACCGACCACAACGTGCGCGAGACGCTCGAGATCGTGGACCGCGCCTATATTCTGCACGAGGGAACGGTGCTGATGTCGGGCTCGCCCGACGAGGTGGTCCGGAACGAAAATGTCCGCCGCGTCTATTTGGGCGACAGTTTCCGCATCGGATGACCGCCAGGGGCACGCCCTCCGCGATGCGGTTTCATTTGACAGACGCGCGCTCTGGCCCTTGAATGAAGCTATGACGGCTCGCGCCCTTGGAGATCGGATCGCCTTCACCCCTTCGCGGGGAGCGGTCGCGATCAAGCCGCGCGAGGTCCGTCGAATTCCAACCGATCGCCGCCAGACTGGCCGGGCCGTGCGCCCGGTGGCGGCGCTCGGCTGACACGAAAGGACACCCTTCCATGCGCTACCAGATCACGGGAAAGCAAATCGATGTCGGCGCTGCGCTGCAGACCCACGTCCAGACCGAGCTGACCGAAATGCTCAGCAAGTATGCCGGTCGCCCGACCGATGCCACGGTCACCTTTTCCAAGTCGGCGCACGAATATGTCTGCGAAGCGATCGTCCATCTGTCGACCGGTCTGACCGCGACCGCCAAGGCCCACCAGACCGAGATCTACGCGGCGTTCGACGCCTGCTGCGAGAAGATGGACAAGCAGCTTCGCCGCTACAAGCGCCGTCTGAAGGACCATCACAAGGAGCGGACAAGCCCCGTTGAACTTTTTGGAGCCTCCTCGTATATCCTCGCCTCTGCTGCAGAAGATGCCGGTGAAGAGGCTGAACCCGAGACGCTTCAGCCGATCATCGTGGCCGAGATGCAGACCTCGATTCCCTCGCTTTCGGTCGGGGAAGCCGTGATGCAGATGGAGCTCGCCGGCGCCCCGGTGCTGGTGTTCCGCAACGAGAAGAAGGACGAGGTCAACGTCGTGTATCGGCGTGACGACGGAAATATCGGCTGGATCGATCCGTAAGCACACGGCGTTGGGGAACGCCGCCGACCGACGGGGAACGGCAGAGAGCAGGAACGCTATGAACTTCATGAAACTTCTTACGCCCGGCGCGGTCAGGGTCATCAGCACGGCGTCGTCCAAGAAACGCCTGATGCATGACCTTGCCGACCTGGCCGACAGCGCCTATCGCATCCCGGCCCCGCAGGCCGTCGAAGCGCTGATGGAACGCGAAAGCCTCGGCCCGACCGGCGTCGGGCACGGGGTGGCTCTGCCGCATGCGCGGATCGGAGAGATCGAAGAAGTTCTGGGCGCGTTCATCCTGCTCGAAAAGCCGATCGATTTCGAAGCCGTCGACCGTCAGCCGGTCGATATCGTCTTCGCGCTCTTCGCCCCCGAGGAAGCGGGCGTGGAGCATCTCAAGGCGCTTGCATTGGTGTCGCGCACGCTGCGCGACGCCAATTTCTGCGCCAAGCTCCGGGCCAACCCCGACCCGGCCACGCTCTACACGATCCTGACCGAATCCCAGTCGGTGCAGGCGGCCTGAGCGCGCGGCGCGCGTCAGGGCGCGCGCCAGTCTCCAAATCCGAACATCAGGTAGTCGCGGCCATAGGCGTCGCGGGCCAGCGCCTCGGTCTCCGCGTCGTGAATGTCGGCGAGCGGCACCGGGCCGAGCCCGCTCTCGACAGACGGATCGGGAGGCGCGCCATGCCCCACCTGCAAGGCGAGCGCGGGCAGGTAGCTCTGCATCTCCTCTTCCCGCACGATCATGTCGGGCAGGGTGAACTCGGCCATGCCCTGCAGGCACTGAACCTGGCTCGACCAATGCCCGTCGACGCGGATCGGCGTCTGACCGGCGAGGTTGGGTTTCAGGAACTTCAGGAAGGTCTTGAATGCCTCACGCGTCGCCTCCGCCGAGGGCGCGCCGTTTCCCGGCAACTCCATCCCGTAATGCTTCTCGAGATGGCGACGGATCTGGGCGTAGCTGCCCTTGCCGCTATGGGCGATCTTTTCGCAGAACGCCTCGTAGGCCCGGGCAAGCGGATGACGGATCACCGTGAAGCTGCGATGCCCGGGATGCGCCTCTTTCCAGGCCTTGAGCGTGTTCTGCCGAAAATCGCCTAGAAGCGCGTCTTCCCCGACGCTATCGAGCGCCGCCATCCAGCGCCGGACCGACGCTTCCGGCCCAGAGCGGATCGGCATGTAAAGAAGCGGCGTCTTCGCCGCGGCCAGATAGCTGGGCACGACCGGGCCCCGGCGCGGCTCGAAATTCGGGGTGCGGGTCAGGTTGAACCGGTCGAGCCGCACCAGCGCGGTTTCCATCTCGGCGAAGTTCTCGACCTTTTCTGATAGCGGCTCGGGGTTCTGGCGTTTGATCTTGCCGTCGAGCGCCTCGAGCCGGTCGGGCAGGCCCAGCCACGCGGCGAGCCCGTTCATCACGTCGAGATCGTCCAGATCTTCGTTGGCGACGTAGAAGGCCGTCTGCCCGGTGACCTGCAGCGCGTGCTGGAGCGTGATCTGGAACCCCTGGATCGCAGTCAGCATCTCTTCAAATTCCTGCGGCTCGAACCGCGCCTTGGTCTCCTTGCGCTTGCGGACATTGGTCAGTTTCCACTGCCCGGTCTCCTGCGCGATCTTCCAGCTGACATAGGATTCGACCGGGTTTCGTGTCAGCACGATCTTGGCGATGCGCGGATTGGTCAGGATCGCCTCGAGCACGCGCGGCTCATGATCGTGGAAATAGCGAAACCCCCCAAGGCCGCGGCTCGCGCGAATGATCCGCTCCAAAAGACGACCGGGGTCGCGGTCGCGCTCGCCTTGCGTGATCCCCATGACATCGTCCGAGTTCGGATAGCCGATGAAATGCGGGTTGAAGACCTCACCGTGGCAGGTGACGGTCGGAAAGGCGTTGAGGTTCGCCTCAAGGAAATTGGACCCGGTGCGCATCTCGGCGAAAATCACGAAAGCGTCGAAACGGTCGGTCATCGGGTCCTACTTCTTCACCAGATAGGGTTTCTTGCTGCGGCGCTGGGCGTTGCGCGGCGCCGGATCGACCGGGAAGTCGCCCATGAGATACGGGTGCATGCCCTGGTTCTTCAGGTTCTGCAGGAACTGCCCGAAGCCCGCCAGGTCGTTCATTACCGGCGCCTCGGTCAGCCGCCGCTGGGTCTTCTGGCCGATCTCGTCGATGATGACCTGCAAGGGCTCCATCGGCGCTTCGATGAACTCGGCCATCGACCAGATGCGGATCCGCGCCTTGGCATAGGGCGAGCGCAGTGCGTCGAGCATCGAGGCTTCGATCTTCTGCAGATCGGCGGCCTCGGCCCGGAGGTCGGCGAAGTTGCGGTTGGTCTGGAAGAGGGGCACCGCCCATGCGCCCGAGATCACCGAGATCTGCGCGTTGGGATCCTTGGCGAAATCCCAGATCACGTCCGGCGTGTCATGCGGCCCGTATTGAAAGCACTGCCGCTCGCCCCGGGTGTTCCAGATGAGATTGGTGAGGAACGCCCGCGGGTTGGCATCGCGCAACAGCGCGCTGTCCGAGAGCGCCCCGGCGCACACGGCCTGACCATTGGCAAACTCGGCGCGCTCGGGCGCAAAGAGATGCCCGTGGACCTGCGCCCCGGTGGCGCGGGCGAGCCAGGGCTCGAAATCGCGGAAAAGCTCGGCGAAGCCCTGGAAAACCGAGTAGCGTCCGGCGGTTACACCGTTCTCCCAGCCAGGGTTGGGGTAGCGGCTCTGCATGTAGAGGCCCGCGCGTCCGCGGGTCCGGCGATCGACGGCGCGGGCGAAGATGCGGTCGATCTTGCCGGGGTTCGGCTCGGCCATGTCAGTGCGGTTCTGCCCGTCGCCCAGGAACGCGTCGTAGAGCTTCCCGGCATGGGGCCAGATCTTGCGCGCCATGAAGCAGTCCGACCGCCGCAGAAGCTGCAGGTGATCGTCGTAGAAGATGTGCGGTTTGCCCTGGAAGTCGAATTTCGACAGGGTCAGCGACCGGCTTTCCACATTGGTCGAATAGAGCCGCGCGAGGGTCTGGAAATAGCTCTCGTCCGGGATCCAGACAGAGCGGAAATACCTGTCGTATACGTGACGCTTCGGGTCCTGCAGGATCGCCGAGAGCGTCTGTCGCGTCAAGCACCACCACTGGCTGCCCATATGCGGCTCGATCCCATCAGGGATGCGGCGGCGATAGCCGACCTTGCGCTGCAACTCGACGAACCGGTCGAAGAAATAGCGGTTCTTCCGCCACGAGAAGGGGAAGCGCATGGTGAAGCGCTCTTCGTCGAGCCCTCCCACGGTCCAGGGCACGTCCGAGGTCGTGGCGCTTTCGATGAAATCCACGCGAGGGCGTTCGTCGAGATAGGCGATCAACTCCTGAACGGGTCTCAGCGGTAGGCAGGACCCGGAGGACAGGCAGACATGGCGGACATCCGGGAATGTTTCGAGCATCAGCTCGGCGGCATCCTGGCTCGCCGCGACGAGACCCCAGCTGCCCCATTCACAGCGATGCCGCCGCGAGAACCGCACCAGCTCCTGGTCCGAGAGGCTGTCCTTGAACGCGTCGACCGCCGCGCGCGGAACGGCGCTGTCGATATGGATCACGACGGGACAGTCTGCCTTCATCCAGTGCCGCGCGACCTGCGCCGCCCGGCCGAGCGCCGTGTGCACCAGCATGATGATCCCGACCGTCACGCCCAGTTCCCCTTGGACATAAGGCCCAGGATCTCGAGCTGCCGCCAGTTGATGTAGCGCTCGGACCACTTGCACCAGAGATCGGGATTATCCTGTATGCCGTTTGCATACTGAATGTATTCCCGCGACGCTCCGTAGTGTTGTCCGCGCTCAAGCTCCTCCGCCGCCTTGGCCTTGAACGTGTCGAGAAACTTCGTGTGCAAGAGCACGCCCGAGGCCTTTTCACCGCCCCACTCGTCATAGACGAGGTTCAGGCCGCGCGGCAGCAGGTTGTGGGTCGAGCTCACATAGGCGTAGCGCCGGTTCCAGCGCACCAGCGGGATCTTGTTCAGCGCCGGCGCCCGCTCCGGCTCGTCGGAAAAGAACACCCGCGAGCGCGGCCCGCCCTGGATCCAGAGATTTCCGAACTTGGGGTTCTTGGAAATCGTATAGTTGCCGCTGTCGAACCACGCGGCGATCTCAAGCGGGTTCTGCCCGGCGCGGTAAGGCTCGGCGTCGATCCGGCCCTTGGGATACATGTCGAGCAGCATCGCTGAGAAGGACTTGATCGACGACGCATCAAGCCAGTCGGTCAGCGCGCGCAGGGGCCGCGTGTCGCAGAACGGGTAGAGAAACAGCTCGTCGGGATCGACCGTCAGGCACCAGTGCTCGTGCCCGTATTTCATCGCCAGCCAGTTCAGCCAGTCGACCCCGAAGCGCGAGCGTTTGTAGCTGGAGCGTGTGTGCCAGACCGAGACATCGGGCTGCGAGGCGAGGTAATCGAGCGACCCGTCGGTCGAGTCGTTGTCGACCATGAGAAAGTGGTCGACGCCCATATCCCTGTAATGCTTCAGGAAATAGGGAAGGCGGACCCCTTCGTTGCGCAGCGTCGAGAAGACCAGAAGGTCGGTCGGGGCGATCTGATCGGTGCGATTGGCGACAGGGCGCAACTCACGCCGCTTGCGGAATGCGCGAAGCCGCCAGCGCCTGCGCTGCAGCCTGAGCCTGTATGATTGCCACGCGCCCACTGACTGTCGCTATCCTGCCCGCCACTCTTTCGGCCCTTCTGGCCTCTGATAGTCTATCAGACCCGCCTTAAGACGGTGTTGAAATGCGCGTCCCAATCCGGTGGATCGTACGGCACCGGCTGCCTGTCGCCGCGCGCCTGAGCCCGGGTCAGTTCCCGGACGGCATTTTCCCAAAGATATAGATGGTTGACCGATGCGTAAACTGGAATGTCTCCAAGCGACTCGCGCAGCACCGGAAGGTCCGATGCGATCACCGGACAGCCCAGGGCGGCGGCTTCGACCGGGGGCAGGCCAAACCCCTCGGCATGGCTCGGAAAAAGCAGACCGGCCGCGTCCCGCAAAAGCGCGAAGCTCTCGGCATCGCCGAGCGCGCCCAGCTCGAAGACCTGGGGCGGCCTAGCATCGAGCCGCGCCAGAAGCCGGTCATCCGCCCAGCCGCGCTGACCGACGATCAGAAGCGGCGGAGCCTCGGCGCCGAGCTTGTCCCAGAGGTCCAGAAGCAGCCGGTGGTTCTTGCGCGGCTCGATGGTGCCGAGCGCCACGAAATAGGGCTGCCCCGTCCAGGGTCCTTCGGGCGCGTGCCCCGGGTCCGGGCGCGGCACGCCCAAGAGAGCGGTGACGATCTCGGGCATCGGTCCCAGCACCGCGAGGTGGCGGCGGAGATCGTCTTCGGTTTTCTGCGAATTGGCGATCAGAAGGTCCGAGACGTGCCAGGCGCGGATCAGGAAGTCGCGAAACCGTTCCTCCGTCCCAACGCGCTGATATTGCGGGAAATCCAGCGGGATCGTGTCATGGATCAGCGTCGCCACGCGGAGCCCGGGCGTGGCCTTCAGCCCCTTCATCGTCGCGCGCGACAGGTTCGTGTGCCCGGTGTTGAGATAGACCGCTCCGCGCGGAAGATGCCGCGTCAGCATCGCGCCTAAAAGCGGCGGCGCGGCGCGCGCCAGCGCCTGACGGCGGAGGAGGGCTTCTTCGTCCGCACGGTCGGGATGGCCGCGCCGGAGCGCGCGCCCGAGCGGCCCGGCCTTGCCGCGGGGCTTGCCCGCCCGCCGCTCCGCGAT
Organism: Litorisediminicola beolgyonensis; assembly: GCF_042679605.1. Lineage (NCBI taxonomy): Bacteria > Pseudomonadati > Pseudomonadota > Alphaproteobacteria > Rhodobacterales > Paracoccaceae > Litorisediminicola > Litorisediminicola beolgyonensis. The sequence continues at coordinate 31,133 of NZ_JBHTMU010000014.1, read as the reverse complement.
CCCGGCGCAGGCCCAGCCGTCGAGAAGGAGATAACCAAGCGCGGTGCGCACGAGCCCGAAGAGCGGAACCCGCTCGGAGAGCAGGCGCTCGAGGTAGGCGGCCTCGACCCGGTCGACGCCGGTATCCCGCCGCCCGGCGCGGCTCACCAACCGCGTCAGGTCGAGAAGCCGGGCCGGCGGCGGCGCGCGATCGCTCATGACGGCGCCGCCTGCGGGATTATTCCGCCGCCTTGTCGAGCGACACGATCTCGTGGAGGTAATTGCGCAGATCGTCCTTCAGATCGTCGCGCGAGAGGCCGAAGGCCACCGTCGCCTGGAGGAACCCGGCTTTCGAGCCGCAATCGAAGCGCTGACCGCGGAAGCGCAGCCCGTAGACCCCGTCAGAACCGCCGATCTCCTGCGCGATGGCGTCTGTGAGCTGGATCTCTCCGCCCGCGCCGGTCTTCATCTTGTTGAGGTTCTTCAGGACCGAGGGCGTCAGGATGTAGCGACCGATCACCGCGAGGTTCGACGGCGCCTCCTCGACCTTGGGCTTTTCGACCATGCCCTTGACCTGCACGACCGAGCCCATGTCGTCGGCGACATCGAGGATGCCGTAGGACGAGGTCTTTTCCTTCGGGACCTCCATCGCCGCGACCACGTTGCCGCCGGTCTCGGCATGGGCGTCGACCATCTGTTTCAGGCAGGAGGTTTCGGCCGCGATCACGTCGTCGGGCAGCATCACCGCGAACGGCTCGTTGCCGATCAGGCGCCGCGCGCACCAGACCGCGTGGCCGAGGCCCAGCGCCTTGTGCTGGCGGATATAAGCGATCTCGCCGGAATCCATGTTGGTAGATTTCAGCACCTCGAGAAGCTGCTCCTTGCCCTTCTTCTTCAGCTCCTGCTCAAGCTGGGGTGCATGATCGAAGTAATCTTCGAGCGCGCCCTTGCCGCGCGAGGTCACGAAGAGGAACTCCTTGATGCCCGCCTCGCGCGCCTCGTCGATGGCGTATTGGACCAGCGGGCGGTCGACCAGCGTCATGATTTCCTTGGGGACCGACTTGGTGGCTGGCAAAAATCTGGTGCCCAGTCCCGCGACAGGGAAAATCGCCTTGGTCACTTTCTGCTTCATCTGCCTCTCCTCGGGCCTGTGTTGGACGCGATCCTACAGGGTCGGCTGGGGGATTGCACCTCATCTCCGGCGCTCAAACGGCTATTCTGATGCAATTGTGCTGACAGGACTCACTTGTCCGCTGAGCGGTCGAGCGCGCGCGTTTGCGACAGCCGTGCGGCCTCGAGTTTGGCACGCCGTGCGGCGGTCAGCGGTCTGAAGCGCGGCTCGTTGCGCAGGGCCTTGCCGAACTGTCCACCGATCTGCTCCCACCAGCCGTCGGGGTGAAACCGCATCCGGTGATAGAGCGCGGTCGGCGAGAGCCGCAGGACCGTGGCGGTCTCGCCGGACACGACGGCTGCGCGGGCTTCGTCCTCGAGCGCCGCGCGCTGCCACGTCCGGCCGGCTATCAGCCGGTGCCGTGCCCCGGGCCGCGTCGGGTAGGAGCGAAAGCCATCCGCCGCGCGCGGGATCGGTTGGAGCCGCTCCAGTTGCCGCTCCCGCCCGTCCGCGAGCCCGGCATCGAGCCTTCGCATCAGGCGTTGCAGATCGAGAGGGTCGAGACCGCCGCGCTGGAGATGCTCCAGAAGCCGCAGCCGCTGACCGGTGCGGAACGCCCTCCGCGCCGCGTCCTGCGCGTCGGGGGCGAGATGCTTGCGCATCAGCACCGACTGAGACGCCCCGATCTCGAAGAGATCGCGCGGCACCCGGTCGGCGCGGCGCGTGGCAGAGGGCGCGAAGCCATGATGGACCAGCGCCTGCGGCACCAGAGCCGTCACCGAGCCCTGCTCGGCAAGGCGGAGGTTCAGGTCCGTCTCGTCGTGATAGAAGCGAAAGGCGGGATCGAACCCGCCCATCTCCGCCAGCGTCTCGCGGCGCAGCGCCATGTTCGTGCCTTCGGTCTTGATTGCCCGGCCCGGAGCGGCGGTCAGCAGAACCGGCGCGTCACCATCAAGGGGCAGGGCGCGCGCGACGCCCTCCGCGCCGACGGTCCGCGCGCCCCATTGCAGGCTGATGCCGTTCCGCCCCAAGACGAAGCCGCCTGCGCAGAGAACCGTCGGATCGGAGAAGGGCGCGACCAGCCGCGCCAGCCAGGACGGCTCGGACACGGCATCGTCGTCGATGAAGGCGACGATCTCCCCGGTGGCGCGGGCGATGCCGAGATTGCGCGCGGCCGAGAGGTTGGGCTCGTCGACCAGAACGGTCTTCGCCTCGGCCCCGGCCTCATGCGCCCCGGCGGCGACGAGCCCGTCCTCGCAGGCCACCACGATCACCTCGACACCGTCGTAATCGAGCTGCGACAGCCCGCTGAGACAGCGCGACAGCGCGTCGGGCCGTTCCCAGCTTGCGACAACCACGCTGACGCGGGGCGTCTCCATCGCGCGGGCCTAGCCGGTCTTGAGCGTCACGCCCGGTGCATGGGCGATGAAGAACGGGTTGGCGAAACCGGGCTTGCCGTAAGAAAGCGGCGTGTGGTCATCGAACCGCACGACCCGCCCGCCAGCGCCGCAGAGCACCGCATGGCCAGCCGCCGTGTCCCACTCCATCGTGCGGCCGAGCCGCGGATAGAGATCGGCCTCGCCGGTCGCCACGAGGCAGAATTTCAGCGACGACCCCGCCGAGGTCATGTCGCGCACCTGGTACTGACCGATGTAATCGTCCGTGGCCTCGTCGCGATGCGACTTGGAGGCCACGACCATCAGCGCGGAATTGTCCGGCTCGCGGACCTCGATATAGGTGGTCTCGCCGACCTCATCGGGGTGGAAGCTGCCGCTTTCCTCCAGGGACCGCCCGACGCTGTCGGTGTAGAACATCCGCTCTTTCGCCGGAGCGTAGACCACGCCGCGGGTCGGCATCCCGTCCACGACCAGCGCGATGTTCACGGTGAAATCGCCGCGGCGGTTGATGAATTCCTTGGTGCCGTCGAGCGGGTCGACGATCAGGAAGGTCGAGACGTCCTGCGCGTGGCTCTCGGACTGCTCCTCGGTAACCAGCGCGATATCCGGGAAGGCCTCGCGCAGACCGGCGGAGATCAGGGCGTCGGCGGCCTCGTCGGCCTCGGTCACCGGGCTCAGGTCGCCTTTGGTTTTGATCTCGAAATCGGCGGCGTTGTAGATCTCCATGATCTTCTCGCCGGCCTCGATCGCCAGACGGCGCATCACGCGGGTCAGTTCGGAATAATTCAAACTCTCGCCTTTCCCATGGCACAATCCTGCGGTTCATTGATCGGAAACCGCGCGCCCCTTATGATGGGGCTGCCCCCGAACGGCAAGCCGCGACGGGCTGAGAGACCGAGGAAGAGCAGGCCCATGTTTCAACAGGTCAGACCGCGTACTGCCGCCGGTGGCGCGGTCAATATTCTCGAGCTTGTGTATCACAACTCGGTCCGCTCGGTCCGCAAGACCCATTCCAATGCGGTGATGGCGATCGGGATGAACATGCTGCAGACCGTGGTCTTCACCATGGCCTTCTTCTTCATGTTCCAGATGCTGGGCCTGAAGGGCAGCGCGGTCCGGGGCGATTTCCTGCTCTACATCATGACCGGCATCTTCCTCTACATGACCCATTCCAAGACCCTTGGGGCCGTGTCCGGGGCCGAGGGCGCGACGAGCGCGATGATGCAGCACGCGCCGATGAACACCGCGATCTCGATCCTCTCGGCGATGCTCTCGACCCTCTACATCCAGGTCCTGAGCTTCCTCGCAGTCCTCTTCGTCTATGACGTGGCCTTCAATCCCGGCGTCATCTCCGAGATCCACGACCCGATCGGCGTCATTCTCATGCTGTGCCTGGCATGGTTCAGCGGTGCCGCGATCGGCATGTGCTTTCTGGCCGCCAAGCCCTGGGCGCCGACGCCCATCGGGATCGTGTCGACCATCTACCAGCGCGCCAACATGATCGCGTCGGGCAAGATGTTCCTGGCCAACACCTTGCCGCCGATGATGCTCAACCTCTTCGACTGGAACCCGCTCTTCCACGCCATCGACCAGGCGCGCGGATATGCCTTCGTGAACTACTTCCCGCGCAATTCCGACTGGGAATACGCGCTCTGGGTCGGCATCACCCTGATGATGGTCGGCCTGATGGGCGAGTTCGTGACGCGTCGCAACGTCTCGGCCTCCTGGACGGCCCGCCGATGATCCGCTGGGTCCTGATCTGTCTCGCCTGCCTCACCGGACCGGCCGCCGCGACACAGGACCAATGGCCCGCGCTCTTCGACGTGGCAGGAGTGGCCGCGGACGATGTCCTGAACATCCGGGCCGAGCCCTCCGCGTCCGCGCCGATCGTCGGAACCCTCGCCCCCGACGCCGTGGATATCGAGGTGATCCGCCCCAATCCGCGCGAGCTTTGGGGGCTGGTGAATGTCGAGGACGGCACCGGTTGGGTGTCGCTCTCCTACCTGCGGCGACAGCCAGGCCAGTATCTGGGCGCGCTTCTGGAGCCGCGGACCTGCGTCGGGACCGAGCCGTTCTGGTCGCTGTCGCTGACCGATGCGGCGCGCGTCACCTATGAGGTCGCGGCCGATCAGACCGTACTCGAAGGAACCGTTCCGGGCCGGTTCCGGTCTGCCAATCGGCGCGATGTCGAGGCGCTGAGCCTGACTTTCTTCGATGGCACCACCGGGACCGCGTTTCTGCGGCTCGATCAATGCTCGGACGGGATGAGCGACCGCGCCTTCGGCATCTCCATCGACCTGCTCCTGAAGCATCCCGAGCGCCCCGTCACCCCCTCGCTCGTCAGCGGTTGCTGTTCGCTGAACTGAGCCGGACGCTCGGGACTTACCTCACGACGCGCAGCGTCAGGTTGATCCGCCCGCCCTGCGGCAACAGCGTCGACGACCCGAAACGGATACGGTCGACACCGTGATGGCGCAGCCGCGCCTCGCCGCCCATCACCACCACATCGCCGGAGCGCAGCCAGAACGACTCGGTCGAGCCGCCGCGCTCGACATTGCCCATCCGGAAGAGACCCTCGTCGCCCAGCGAGATCGACACCACCGGTTGCATGAAATCAGCCTCGTCGCGGTCCTGATGCAGCCCCATCCGCGCGCCTTCGCCATACCAGTTCACCAGGCAGCATTCCGGCGCCCGCGCCGTGCCCGAGAGCGCGTCCCAGACGTCCAGGATGTCGGCGGGGATCGGCGGCCACGGCGTGCCGCCCGGATGGCGCGGCTCGTAGCGGTAGCCGCGCCGGTCTGAGACCCAGCCGAAATCGCCGCAGGCGGTCATTCGCACGGACATTTTCCGGCCGCGCCGCGTCTCGGGCGCGAAAAGCGGCGCCGCGGCGACGACATCGCGCAACCCGGCCACCATGCGTTCCTGCGCGGGCCGGTCCAGCCAGCCGCGATGGATCACGAAGCCACGTATCTCGATCCGCTCGGCCATCCTCCGCCTCTCTGTCGAACATGTGAAAAACCTGTCGTTTTTGTCTTGGACCGCTGCTTGCAGCACCAAAACCCCCTCCTTATATACCTCTCGAACGCGTGACCGGGATCGTTCACGACCCAAGTCCGCTCTCGCAATCGGGGCAGGATGCCGTCAGGGTCCGACGCCTCGAGTCATCGCCTTGAAGTCAAAAAGGGATCGAAACACATGGGCAAGGTAATCGGCATCGACCTCGGCACCACCAACAGCTGCGTCGCCATCATGGACGGCAGCCAGCCGCGGGTTATCGAGAACTCCGAAGGCGCACGGACCACCCCGTCCATCGTCGCCTTCACCGACGACGAACGTCTCGTCGGCCAGCCTGCCAAGCGGCAGGCCGTCACCAATCCGGAAAACACCATCTTCGGCGTCAAGCGCCTGATCGGCCGTCGCGAGGACGATGCGGATCTGGCCAAGGACAAGAAGAACATGCCTTTCGAGGTGATCGACGGCGGCAATGGCGACGCCTGGGTGCGCGCCAAGGGCGAGAAATATTCGCCGTCCCAGATCTCGGCCTTCATCCTGCAGAAGATGAAAGAGACCGCCGAAAGCTATCTCGGCGAAGAGGTCACGCAGGCGGTCATCACCGTCCCGGCCTATTTCAACGACGCCCAGCGTCAGGCCACCAAGGACGCGGGCAAGATCGCCGGCCTCGAAGTTCTGCGCATCATCAACGAGCCGACCGCGGCGGCGCTGGCCTATGGTCTCGACAAGAAGGACAGCAAGACGATCGCGGTCTACGACCTCGGCGGCGGCACCTTCGACGTCACCATCCTCGAGATCGACGACGGTCTCTTCGAAGTGAAATCCACCAACGGCGACACGTTCCTCGGCGGTGAAGACTTCGACATGCGGATCGTCAACTACCTCGCGGACGAGTTCAAGAAAGAGAACCAGGTCGACCTGACCAAGGACAAGATGGCGCTGCAGCGTCTCAAGGAGGCCGCCGAAAAGGCGAAGATCGAGCTGTCGAGCTCGAGCCAGACCGAGATCAACCAGCCGTTCATCTCGATGGGCTCGAACGGCCAGCCGCTGCACATGGTGATGAAGCTCACCCGTGCGAAGCTGGAAAGCCTCGTCGGCGATCTGATCAAGTCCTCGATGAAGCCCTGCCAAGCGGCGCTCAAGGATGCCGGTCTCTCCACGTCGGACATCGACGAGGTGGTTCTGGTCGGCGGCATGACCCGCATGCCGAAGGTCGTCGAAGAGGTGACCAAGTTCTTCGGCAAGGAGCCGCACAAGGGCGTGAACCCGGACGAGGTCGTGGCGATGGGCGCCGCGATTCAGGCGGGCGTTCTGCAGGGTGACGTCAAGGACGTCGTGCTGCTCGACGTGACGCCGCTGTCTCTGGGCATCGAGACGCTTGGTGGCGTGTTCACCCGTCTGATCGACCGCAACACCACGATCCCGACCAAGAAGAGCCAGATCTTCTCGACCGCCGAGGACAACCAGAACGCGGTGACGATCCGGGTCTTCCAGGGCGAGCGCGAAATGGCGGCCGACAACAAGATGCTCGGTCAGTTCAACCTCGAGAACATTCCGCCCGCACCGCGCGGCATGCCCCAGATCGAGGTGACCTTCGACATCGACGCCAACGGCATCGTCTCCGTCTCGGCCAAGGACAAGGGCACGAACAAGGAGCAGAAGATCACCATCCAAGCCTCTGGCGGCCTGTCCGACGAGGATATCGAACAGATGGTGAAGGATGCCGAACAGAACGCGGAAGCCGACAAGAAGCGCCGCGATCTGGTCGAGGCCCGCAACCAGGCCGAAAGCCTGATCCATTCGACCGAGAAGTCGATCGAGGATCACGGCGACAAGGTCGACCCCTCGACCGTCGAGGCGATCGAACTGGCCGTGGCCGCGCTCAAGGACGAGCTGGAGAAGGACGACGCGGACAAGATCCGCGCCGGTATCCAGAACGTCACCGAAGCGGCGATGAAGCTCGGCGAGGCGATCTACAAGGCGCAGCAGTCCGACGGCGACGACGAGCCCAAGGCCGCTGACGAGGATGGCTCCGACGACGATATCGTCGATGCCGATTTCGAGGATCTCGGCGAAGACAAGCGGGGCTGAGCATCCGCGCGGAACCTCTGAAGGGCCGGCCCGGCAGATGGGCCGGCCCATTCACGTTCCGAACTGAGGAGGGGCAGTGATGTCCAAACGCGACTATTACGATGTGCTCGGCATCAAGAAGGGTGCGTCGGCGGAGGAGATCAAGAAAGCCTATCGCCAGAAGGCGAAAGAGCTGCATCCCGACCGCAATGCCGACAACCCCGAGGCCGAATCGCAGTTCAAGGAAGCCAACGAGGCTTACGAGGTCCTGAAGGACGCCGACAAGAAGGCGGCCTATGACCGGTTCGGCCATTCCGCCTTCGAGGGCGGCATGGGCGGCGGCGGTGGCCGTCCGGGCGGCGGCTTCGGCGGCGGCCAGGGCGATTTCGCCTCGGCCTTCTCGGACGTGTTCGACGATCTCTTCGGCGATTTCATGGGCGGCGGCCGCGGGGGTCGCAGCCGCGCCGCGCGCGGTGCCGACCTGCGCTACAATCTCCGCGTTACGCTGGAAGAGGCCTATGGCGGTCTGCAGAAGACCATCACCGTGCCGACCAGCGTGCAGTGCGGCTCGTGCAGCGGCTCCGGTTCCGAAGGTGGCGCCGAGCCCACCACCTGTCCGACCTGTTCGGGCATGGGCAAGGTGCGCGCGACGCAAGGTTTCTTCACGGTCGAACGGACCTGTCCGACCTGCTCGGGCCTCGGCCAGATCATCAAGAACCCGTGCTCGACCTGCGGCGGCAATGGCCGGGTGCAGAAGGAGCGCGCGCTGTCTGTGAACATCCCCGCAGGCGTCGAAACCGGCACCCGCATCCGTCTCGCCGGGGAAGGCGAAGCGGGCATGCGCGGAGGCCCTCCGGGCGATCTCTACATCTTCATCGAGGTCACGCCGCACAAGATCTTCGAGCGTGACGGCACCGAGCTGCACTGCCGCGTGCCGGTCTCGATGACCGCCGCCGCGCTGGGCGGCGATATCGAGGTGCCGACCATTGACGGTGGGCGCAGCCGCGTGAAGATCCCTGCAGGCAGCCAGTCCGGCCGCCAGATGCGCCTTCGCGGCAAGGGCATGCCCGCGCTCCGGGGCGGCACCGCGGGCGACATGTTCATCGAGCTCGCGGTCGAGACGCCGGTGAACCTGACCACCAAGCAGAAAGAGCTCCTGCGCGAGTTCGAAGCGCTTTCCGAGGACAACAACCCCGAGAGCAAGAGCTTCTTCTCCTCGGTCAAGAGCTTCTGGGACTCGATGAAGGGCTGACGCCCCCGGCCGCGCCCCTGTCGGGGCGCGGCTGGCTCTGACGTCACGTGTCGCGTGACAGCACGGTCCTGCCGTGCCACCTCTCTTCCTCAAAGGGAGGCCCGTCATGACCCAGTATCCGCATCTTCTCGCCCCGCTCGATCTCGGCTTCACCACGCTCAAGAACCGCGTGCTGATGGGCTCGATGCACACCAATCTCGAAGAGACCGGACACTGGGACCGCGTGGCGGCCTTCTATGCCGCGCGCGCGGCGGGCGGTGCGGGGCTCATGGTCACCGGCGGCATGGCGCCGAACCGCGAAGGCGGGGTGTTCCCTGGTGCTGCGGGCCTTTTCACCGATCAGGATCTCGCCAACCATGCCCGCGTCACCGACGCGGTGCATCAGGACGGCGGCAAGATCGCGATGCAGATCCTCCATGCCGGCCGCTACGCCTATGGAAAGGAATGCGTCGCCCCCTCGGCGATCAAATCGCCGATCTCGCCCTTCACGCCCGTGGAGCTCGACGAGGACGGCATCGAGAAGCAGATCGCCGACATCGCCACCGCTGCCGAGCGCGCGCGGCAGGCGGGCTATGACGGTGTCGAGGTGATGGGATCGGAAGGCTATTTCCTCAATCAATTCCTCGTCACGCATACCAACAAGCGCGAAGATCGCTGGGGCGGCTCCTACGAGAACCGCATGCGCCTGCCGGTCGAGGTGGTGCGCCGGGTCCGCCAGGCCGTGGGCGAGGATTTTATCGTCATCTACCGCATCTCGATGATCGACCTCGTGCCCAACGGCTCGACCCATGCCGAGGTCGTCCAGCTTGCCCGCGCGGTCGAGGAAGCGGGCGCCACGATCCTCAACACCGGGATCGGCTGGCACGAGGCGCGGATCCCGACCATCGCCACCTCGGTGCCCCGCGCGGCCTTCGCCTGGGTCACCAAGAAGCTGATGGGGCAGGTGTCGATCCCGCTCATCACTTCGAACCGCATCAACACCCCCGGCGTGGCCGAAGAGGTGCTGGCCGAGGGCTGCGCCGACATGGTCTCGATGGCGCGGCCCTGGCTCGCCGATGCCGATTTCGTCGCCAAGGCCGAGGCCGGACGCGCCGACGAGATCGCGCCCTGCATCGCCTGCAACCAGGCCTGCCTCGACCATACCTTCCAGGGCAAGGTGTCCTCCTGCCTCGTCAATCCACGCGCCTGCTGCGAGACCGAGATCGTCCTGACGCCCACCGAGACGCCGAAGGACATCGCCGTCGTCGGCGCGGGCCCGGCGGGCCTCTCGGCGGCCCTGACCGCGGCCGAGCGCGGCCACCGGGTGACGCTCTTCGACCAGGCCTCCGAGATCGGCGGGCAGCTCAATCTCGCCAAGCAGATCCCCGGCAAGGAAGAGTTCGTGGGCCTCGTCGACTGGTTCCGCACCATGGTCGCCAAGCGCGGCATCGAAACCCGCCTCGGCACCCGTGCGACCCCCGAGGCGCTGGCGGGGTTCGACACCGTGATCGTCGCCACCGGCGTCCTGCCGCGCGATCCCGAGATCCCCGGTCAGGACGGCCCGAACGTCCTGTCCTATATCGAGGTCCTGCGCGGTGCGCCGGTGGGCAAGCGTGTCGCCGTGATCGGCGCGGGCGGCATCGGCTTCGACGTCTCCGAGTTCCTCGTCACCGAGGACAGCCCGACCACCAGCCTGCCCGACTGGATGCGCGAATGGGGTGTCACGGACCCCGCCGAGGCCCGCTCCGGCCTCGCCCCCGAAGGTCCCCAGCCCGACGCGCCCGCCCGGCAGGTCACGCTCCTGCAGCGCAAGACCGAACGTCCGGGCAAGCGTCTCGGCAAGACCACCGGCTGGATCCATCGCGCCGGGCTTCAGATGAAGGCGGTCGAGATGAAGGCGGGCGTGAATTATGAGAAGATCGACGCCGAGGGGCTCCATGTCTCCTATGACGAGGCCCGCGAGCGCCCGGAGCTCATCGCCTGCGACACGGTCGTGCTTTGCGCGGGACAGGTTAGCGAGCGCTCGCTTGCCGAGGCGCTCTCGGACAGCGGGGTCGAGGTGCATGTCATCGGCGGTGCCGATGTCGCGGCGGAACTCGACGCGAAACGCGCGATCGACCAGGGCACGCGGCTCGCCGCCGAGCTCTGAGATCGGGCGAAACCTGCATGTTTCGCGCCTGTTTTCGGAACAGGCCGCCCTGTGATGCGTTGGGTGTGCAAGAGGTCGGGCGTCACTCCCGACCACCGCACAATCCGAACCATAGACATGCAAAGGAGGCATTTCATGCCCCGCATCTACGAATCGAAAATTCTGATCCTTGCTACCCACGGCTTCGAGCAATCCGAACTGGAAAGCCCGCGCGACTCGCTCCGCGATGCCGGTGCGTCCGTGCACATCGCCTCGCTCGACGGCGAGAAGATCAAGGGCTGGGACGGCGACGACTGGGGCCGTGAGGTCGCGGTCGACAAGGCGCTCGGCGATATCGACGCCTCCGCCTATGACGCCATTGTCCTGCCCGGCGGCCAGATCAATCCGGACCTCCTGCGCGTCGAAAAGGACGTGATCGCACTGGTCAAGGAGTTCCACGACGCCGGGAAACCCATCGCCGCGATCTGCCACGCGCCCTGGATCCTGGTCGAGGCCGACATCCTGAAAGGCCGCCGCGCGACCTCGTATAAATCGATCGAGACCGACGTCGCCAATGCCGGTGCCGAGTGGGTGGATGAGCCGGTCGTATCCGACCACGGAATCATCACCAGCCGGAATCCCGGTGACTTGGCGGCATTTTCTGCTAAGATTGTCGAAGAGATCGAGGCAGGTCTGCAGGACCGCAAGGCCGCCTAAGACATACCCGGTTTCACCGCGAGAGGACCGCGTCGCCCCCCGACGCGGTCTTCTTGCGTTTTGGGGGACAACCCAGCCGCGACCGTTTCCTTCCGCCTGACAACCTTTGCAAATACCCCTCAATTGTCCGCAGCACGCCGCGATTGTGCCCAGATTGAGGGCGATACCCTCTCCTCATGACCGACGATCTAAGGAGACCGGTATGGATCGCCTGACCGAGATGGAGGCTTTCGCCACGGTGGTAGACCAGGGGGGCTTCACCGATGCCGCGAAAAAGATGGGCATCTCGAAATCCGCCGTGTCCAAACACGTGTCCTCGCTCGAGGCACGTTTGGGAGCGCGGCTTTTGAACAGAACCACCCGCCGGGTCTCGCCCACCGAGATCGGCCTTGCCTATTACGACCGCGCCCGCCGTGTCCTGAACGACGCGGGCGAGGCAGACGCGCTTGTCACCTCGATGCAATCCGCGCCCTCGGGCCTTCTGCGGATTTCCGTGGCGACGGATTTCGGCGTCAATCACCTGAGCCCGGTGCTCGGCGAGTTCCTGTCGGAATTCCCGGACATCACCGTGAACATGGTCCTGAACAACCGCTATGTCGAGCTGATCTCCGAAGGCTTCGACATGGCGATTCGGATCGGCGAGCTAGAGGACTCGACCCTGCGCGCCCGCAAGCTGACCGAGACCACAAAGCGGATGATCGCGGCGCCCGCCTACTTCGAGAAGTTCGGCCGCCCGACCCGGATCGACGATCTGAACGAGCACAAGCTTCTGCACTATTCCAACCAGGCCTCCGGCAATGTGTGGAAAGTGACGGCGCCGTCGGGCGAAAAGCGCCAGGTCCGCACCGCGGGATGGCTGTCGGTCAATGACGGACAATCGCTCCTGAACGCCTGTATCGCCGGTCTCGGCATCGCCTACCTGCCCTCGTTCCTCTACGGCGACGCGCTGGAGCAGGGGCTGGTCGAGGACGCGATCCCCGAGCTTCCGACCGAAACCCAGGGCATCTACGCGGTCTACCCGCCGGGCCGGTTCACCCAGCCCAAGGTCCGCGCCTTCATCGACTTTCTCGTCCACACTTTCGGGGACAAGGGCCCCGTGGACTGGTAACGACGTTCCCCAAGCCTGTTCCTAAGGCTATTCCTTCCCCGGTCAGTCCTCTGACCGGGGATTTTTCATTCGAAGAACAGCCGCTCCAGAGCCGCCGCGCTCGCGGGTCGTCCGAAGATCCGAAAGGTCGAAAGATGCGGCAGTCCGACCAGCCGGACACCGCCCGCTGCTGCATGGTGTCCGCTGACCGAGCCCCATGAGACTGGCAGCTTCGTCCGCTCCGGATTGCCGAACACGGCGCTGACCGCCGTCGTGGCTTCTGCGCCCATGGTGATGATCAGCTCGGGCGCGGCCCGGGTCAGGATCTCGGACCAAAGGCTCTGACCGAAGGCGACGGCACCCTTGCGGTCGGGCAGGTCGGTCCATCTGGGCGAGCGGTAGGGCACGAGATTGCCCGCCAGAACCCGCTCGGCAGGCTCGTCCAGAAGCGCGCACATCCGTTGGACCTGGACCTGCAACGGCGCTCTGCCGGCGGGATGCCTGCCCCAGGCCTCGTCGCGATAGGCGCTGCCCCGAGGCGGCGCCAGCTGGGCATGTCGCGGATCTTCCGCCCGCCCACCGGGATTGAGGCCGATGAAGGCGATCCGGGCGTGCTCGACCGTCGTGGCCGGGGAATAGAGCAGACGCCAGCCGAGACCGACACCGAGCGCCTCTTCGCGCGCCTCGATCCGCTCGGCGAGCGCCTCGAGCATCAGCCGCCGCGCGTTTCCGCCTCGATCTCGCGGCGCGATTTGCGGGCGCGCTCGGTCGCGCTTTTCAGCTGGCCGCAGGCCGCCATGATGTCCTCGCCGCGCGGCGTCCGGATCGGCGAGGCGTAGCCCGCCTTGTAGACGATATCGGCGAAGGCCTCGATCCGCGACCAGTCCGAGCGCTCGTAGGGCGCGCCGGGCCATTCGTTGAAGGGGATGAGGTTGATCTTCGCCGGGATGCCCGCGATCAGCTTCACCAGCCGCCGCGCATCCGCGTCGCTGTCGTTCACGTCCTTCAGCATCACGTATTCAAAGGTGATCCGCTCCGAGTTCGACAGCCGCGGATACTCCTTGAGCGCGGTCAGGAGCGTCTCGATGTTCCAGCGCTTGTTGATCGGCACGAGCTTGTCGCGCACCTCGTCGGTGGTGGCGTGGAAGCTCACCGCCATGAGGCAGCCGATCTCTTCGGCGCAGCGGGCGATCTCGGGCACGACGCCGCTTGTCGAGAGCGTGATCCGGCGACGCGACAGCGCGATCCCTTCGCCATCCATCGCGATCTTCATCGCATCGCGCACATTGTCGAAATTGTAGAGCGGCTCGCCCATGCCCATCAGCACGATGTTCGACAGAAGCCGGGTCTCGTTCTTCGGCGCACCGGGCAGCGGCCATTCGCCCAGATCGTCGCGCGCCAGCATGATCTGGCCGACGATCTCGCCCGCGGTCAGGTTGCGCACCAGTTTCTGCGTGCCGGTATGGCAGAACGAACAGGTCAGCGTGCAGCCCACCTGCGAGGAAATGCAGAGCGTGCCGCGATCCGCTTCGGGGATGTAGACCACCTCGACCTCGTGCCCGCCCGCGATCCGCACCAGGTATTTCCGGGTGCCGTCGGCGGAGACGTGCTTTGAGACAAGCTCGGGCAGGCGGATCTCGAAATGCTCGGCGAGCTTGGCGCGGAAGTCCTTGGCAAGATTGGTCATCTCGGCGAAATCGCGGACGCCCCAGTGGTAGACCCACTGCCAGAGCTGGTTCACGCGCATCTTCACCTGCTTCTCGGGCACGCCGATCTCAAGCAGAGCATCGCGCAGGGCAGGGCGCGTCAGGCCGACGAGATTCGGCAGCCCCTCCGGCGCCTTGCGCGGAATGGTGACGAGATCCTGCGTGATCGGTGCGGTTGCATCCATGGCGAAGCCCTTTCTGCGAGAAGTGGGCTGCATATAGGAAATGCGTCGCGAAACCAAAAGGATTTGGCGGTGTCGCAACGAAAAACGCCGCGACGGAGGGTCGCGGCGTCGGGTCTGTCGATGCGGGCGCGTCTCAGCTCGCGCAGCGCTTCTCGGCGTCCTCGACCGCGGCGGTGAAGCCCAGAAGCGAGAAGGTGTCTTTCGTCGTGGTCCCGCGCGAGGAGCGCGCCGTCACGATTGCCTCGGCACCGCGCTTCATCGCCGTGACGACCTTGGCGTCGTCCTGCGGCGAGGCGGGCCAAGCCCATTCGCCCTCGACGAAGAACTCGAATTCGGTGCCGCTGATATTGACGTTCACCGGCGAGCCCTCCGCGAAGGGATAGCCGCCGGTAAAGGCGACCTGGCCCTGCACCTCGGCGCCCGGACGGTAGAACACCATCAACAGGATCTCGCCGCGATTGACCGAGACCACGCGCCCGTCCCGGGTGTTCACGCTTTCCTTGAAGGTCGTCACCGCCCAGCATTCCCGCGGGTCGGAACCCTCGAAGACCGACCAGTCGGTCATCGCGTCGACCCGGTTGGTGCTCGTTTCCTGTGCGCCTGCCAGCGTTGCGGCGACCGTCAGGGCCACGCCGGTCAGCGCGCTCGTGATCCGTGCTTTCATGCGTCTGGCCTCCAGCCGTCTCTACCTCATGTCGCCCGGGTTGCGCCTTCGCGCCCACGGCTTATCTTGCCGCGACGAAACCCGTACCGACCGGGCGCACACTAGCCCGATTTCGCAGGCGCGGAAAAGCCCCAACGGCAGATAATCGCCAAAGCGTGAGGACCCGATCCATGCCCCGATCTCCCGCCCCCTTCGCCGAGATCTGGCGCGGCGACATCGCCGAGAGCCATCATGTCGGCCACGCGGTGATCTGCGACGCGACCGGCGATATCGTCGAGGCCTGGGGCGACCCCGAGGCGATCATCCTGCCGCGCAGCTCCGCCAAGATGATCCAGGCGATGCCGCTCGTGACCTCCGGGGCCGCCGAGGCGGCGGGGCTGACGAGCGAACAACTCGCCCTGGCCTGTGCGAGCCACGAGGGCGCGCCGATCCATATCGACCGCGTCGCGGCCTGGCTGTCGGATCGGGGGCTCTCTGAGGACGATCTGCGCTGTGGTGCCCAGCCGACACGCGACCGGGCGCTAAAGATCCACAACATCAAGCACGACATCCCGCCAAACCAGCTTCACAACAACTGCTCGGGCAAGCATGCGGGCTTCCTGACGCTGAACCAGCACCTGGGCGGCGGACCCGAGTATCACGAGACCGACCACCCGGTGCAGCGCGCCTGTCTCGAGATCTTCGAGGACCTGACCGGCATGACCAGCCCCGGCTACGGCATCGACGGCTGCTCGGCTCCGAACTTCGCGACCAGCATGCACGGGATGGCGCGCGCCATGGCGCGCTTCGCCTCGGCGACCGAGGCGGATGTGGCGGGCCGGGCGATGATCGCGTTGCGCGAGGCGATGATGGCGCATCCGATGCTGGTTGCGGGCGAGGGCCGCGCCTGCACGCGGCTGATGCAGGCGGCGACCGAGCCCGTCGCGGTCAAGACCGGGGCCGAGGGCTATTTCACCGCGATCCTGCCCGAGCGCGGCTTCGGCATCGCGGTCAAATGCATCGACGGCGCGACCCGCGGTGCGGAATGTGCGATCGCCGCGCTTCTGGTCCGGCTGGGCGCGGCTTCGGCCGATCACCCGGACGTTGCGGCGTTCCTCAATCCTGAGATCCCGAACCGCCGCGGCGTGAAAACGGGCGAGATTCGTCCCGCTCCGGGGCTTCTGGCCTGAGAGGGCCTGACGGCCCTCAGGTGACGAATTCGGTCTTCGCGTAGCCCTGCAGGAACAGGAGCGCTGTCAGGTCGCCGAAATTCACCCGGATGTCGCAGGCCTCCTGCACGCTCGGCTTGGCATGGAGCGCGACCCCGGTTCCGGCGCGCACGAGCATGCCCAGATCGTTCGCCCCGTCGCCCACGGCGATGACCTCCTCTTCGGAGAGGCCCAGCCGCGCGGTGATCTCGGCCAGGGCCTGCACCTTCGCCTCGCGCCCAAGGATCGGTCGCGCGACCTGACCGGTGAGCGCGCCGTTCTCCTGCAGGAGCGTGTTGGCGCGGTGCTCGTCGAAGCCGAGCGTCTCGGCGATGGAGCTGGTGAAATCGGTGAACCCGCCCGAGACCAGCGCGGCATAGCCTCCGGCCGCGCGCATGGTCGCAACGAGCTCGCGCCCGCCCGGCATCAAGGTGATCCGTTCGTCCAGAACCCGCGCGATGACGCCGGCATCGAGACCTTCGAGCAAGCCGACCCGCGCGGTCAGCGCGCCCTCGAAATCGAGCTCGCCATTCATCGCCCGCGCGGTGATCTCGCGCACCCGGTCGCCGACCCCGGCCTCCTCGGCCAGCTCGTCGATGCATTCCTGCTGGATCATCGTCGAATCCATGTCCGCCAGAAGCATCCGCTTGCGCTGCCCCTCGGCGGGCTGGACCACCAGGTCGACCCGCTGCGACTGGCACTCCGACCAGACCTCCCAGAGGTTCGAGGGCATGGCAGCCACGGGAAACTCCGCCGCCTCGTCCGGCGCCAGCCATTGCGCCGAGCCGCCACCCCAGGCGTTGCGCAAGGCATCGACCAGCGCGGGGTCGAGAGTTCCGGGGCGGGCGATGAGCGTGACGACGAACATGGGGACAGGTTTCCGATAGAGGTCGCGCGGGCGACGGAATGAGACTGTTGCGCGCCCCTTAGCGACATTTTCCGTCTTGTGGAACCGCCCCGGCAGGCGTAGCTCCGCCCGTGGGACACCCCTCCCCAACGAGGGGCGCTTATCTGGAAGGATAGCAGCAATGGCACTGACGAAACCGGCATCGCGGCCGGCCAATCCGCGGTTCTCCTCTGGCCCCTGCGCCAAACCCCCCGTTTTCTCGCTCGACAAGCTGTCCGACGCGGCCCTCGGCCGGTCGCACCGTGCCGCCATCGGCAAGGACAAGCTGAAAGCCGCGATCGAAGAGACCCGAGACATCCTCGGCGTGCCCGCCGACTATCGCATCGGCATCGTGCCCGCCTCGGACACCGGCGCCGTCGAGATGGCGATGTGGTCGCTTCTCGGCGCCCGCAAGGCCACCATGGTCGCCTGGGAAAGCTTCGGCGCAGGCTGGGTCACCGACGTGGTCAAGCAGCTCAAGATCGATGCCGAGGTGAAGACCGCCGAGTATGGCGAGATCGTCGACATGGCGGCGCTCGACTACGACACCGATGTCGTCTTCACCTGGAACGGCACCACCTCGGGCGTGCGCATGCCGAACGGCGATGCGATCCCCGCCGACCGCGGTGGCCTGACGATCTGCGACGCCACCTCGGCGGCCTTCGCGCAGGACCTGCCCTGGGACAAGCTCGATGTCGTAACCTTCTCCTGGCAGAAGGTGCTGGGCGGCGAAGCCGCGCATGGCATGCTGATCCTGAGCCCGCGCGCCGTCGAGCGCCTGGAAAGCTACACCCCCGCCTGGCCGCTGCCGAAGATCTTCCGCATGACCAAGGGCGGCAAGCTGATCGAGGGCATCTTCAAGGGAGAGACCATCAACACCCCCTCTATGCTCGTGGTCGAGGATTACCTCGTCGCGCTGGACTGGGCGCGCTCCGTGGGCGGCCTGAAGGGGCTGATGGACCGCGCCGACCGCAACGCAAACGCGGTCTGGGCGTTCTGCGAGGCCAATGACTGGATCGAGAACCTCGCGACGGATCCGGCCACGCGATCGAACACCAGCGTCTGCCTGAAGTTCACCGACGCGCGCATCTCCGATCCGGCGGCTTTCGCCAAGGCGGTGCAGAAGCGGCTCGAAGCCGAAGGCGTGGCGCTCGATGTCGGCGCCTATCGCGACGCGCCCGCGGGCCTGCGCATCTGGTGCGGTGGCACGGTCGAGACCTCGGATCTCGAGGCGATGCTGCCCTGGCTCGACTGGGCGTTCCACGCCGAGATCGACGCCCAGTCGCAAGCCGCCTGAGCCCTTCGCCTGCAGAATTTTAGCTTAAAATTCTGCGGGCGCCCGGACATTCCCAAGTACTCCTAGAAGGACCATAGACATGGCCCCCCGCGTTCTCATTTCCGACAAGCTCTCCGACGCCGCCGTGCAGATCTTCCGCGACCGCGGCATCGATGTCGATTTCCAGCCCGATCTCGGCAAGGACAAGGACAAGCTCCTCGAGGTCATCGGCCAGTATGACGGCCTCGCCATCCGTTCGGCCACCAAGGTGACCGAGAAGATCCTCGCCGCCGCCGACAACCTCAAGGTCATCGGCCGCGCCGGGATCGGGGTCGACAATGTCGACCGCGAAGCGGCGTCGAAGAAGGGTGTGATCGTCATGAACACCCCCTTCGGCAACATGATCACCACCGCCGAGCACGCCATCGCGATGATGTTCGCCGTCGCGCGCCAGATCCCCGAGGCCTCGGCCTCGACCCATGCCGGCAAGTGGGAAAAATCGAAATTCATGGGGGTCGAGCTGACCGGCAAGACGCTCGGTGTCATCGGCGCCGGCAATATCGGCGGCATCGTCTGCGACCGCGCGCGCGGTCTCAAGATGAAGGTCGCGGCCTACGACCCCTATCTGAGCCAGGAGAAGGCCGAGAAGATGGGTGTCGAGAAGGTCGAGCTCGACGACCTTCTGGCGCGCGCCGATTTCATCACCCTGCACGTGCCGCTGACCGACCAGACCCGCAACATCCTCTCGGCCGAGAACATCGCCAAAACGAAGAAGGGCGTGCGGATCATCAACTGCGCCCGCGGCGGTCTCGTCGATGAAGAGGCGCTGGCCGAGGCCCTGAAATCCGGCCATGTCGCGGGCGCCGCCTTCGACGTGTTCTCGGTCGAACCCGCGACGGAAAACCCGCTTTTCGGTCTGCCGAACGTCGTCTGCACGCCGCATCTGGGCGCGGCCACCACTGAGGCGCAGGAAAACGTGGCCCTCCAGGTTGCCGAGCAGATGTCCGACTACCTCCTGACCGGTGCCGTGACCAACGCGCTCAACATGCCGTCGGTCACCGCCGAGGAGGCCAAGGTCATGGGTCCGTGGATCAAGCTTGCCGATCACCTCGGAAGCTTCATCGGCCAGATGACCGACGAGCCGATCAAGGCGATCAACATCCTCTACGACGGCTCGGTCGCCGAGATGAACCTCGCGGCGCTGAACTGCTCGGTCATCGCGGGCATCATGAAGCGCGCCAACCCGGACGTGAACATGGTCTCCGCGCCGCTGGTGGCCAAGGAGAAGGGCATCAAGATCGCCACGACCAACCAGGCCCAGACCGGTGCGTTCGAGGGCTACATAAAGGTCACCGTGGTCACCGAGAAGCGCGAGCGCTCGATCGCGGGCACGGTGTTCTCGGACGGCAAGCCGCGCTTCATCCAGATCAAGGGCATCAATATCGACGCCGAGATCGGCAACCACATGCTCTACACCACCAACGAGGACGTGCCGGGCATCATCGGCACGCTCGGCCAGACGATGGGCGAGAACGGCGTGAACATCGCGAACTTCACCCTGGGCCGGTCGGGCATCAAGGGCGAGGCCATCGCGCTTCTCTATGTCGACGAGCCGGTGCCGTCGCCGGTGATCGACAAGCTGGTGAAGACCGGCATGTTCCAGCAGGTCAAACCGCTGACCTTCGACGTCGCCTGACGGCTTTCGTCGAACGACATACCCCATGCGACAGCCGCCCGCCCTCCGGCGTGGCGGCTGTTTCTTTTTGCCACAGCCGAAACAAGCGAGGCGCCGCGCTCGCGCGCGACGCCCCTCTACAAACCGATCCGTGAGCGATGGATCAGGCCGCCCGGCCGCGGGTCAGCACCACGACGAGAAAGACCAGCATCGACAGGAGCGTAAGCACCGAGCCGATCTTGGCGAGACCCTCGCCTGCGCCCGTGATCGCCATGACGATCCCCGGGACGACGGTCACAAGGCCGAGCACCGCGAGACCGAAATGCGCCTTGGCGAGCCCGCCTTCCGCCGCACGCGGCACCAGGTGGTAGAAGAACGCGTAGATCGACATCGTCACGAAGCCGAGCAGGTTCAAATGGGCGTGGGCGGGCGACAGGGTGTGATCGCCGGTTGCGGACATCTGGATGCCCCAGCCCATCCCGACCAGCACCGCCAGGACGCCGATCACCATGAACGACAACGAGATCCCCTTCATGCCGCGCCCTCCGTGCCGAGCGGCGGCCCGGTGAAGCTGAGATGGAACCGCTCGCCCGCCTCGACGATGGCGTCCATGTCCTCGGGGATGCGGCGCTTCTCGGACGCCATCTCGTAGAAGAAGCCTTCGAAACCGCCCGGGGTCAGGATCAGCAGGTGGCGGCAGGGCGCGTCGCCCACGACCCGGAACGTGTGCTCGACGCCGCGCGGAATGAACGCGGTCTCGCCGGGGCCCCGGTAGAAGGTCTCACCCGCGAGCCAAAACTCGCACTCGCCCGAGAGGATCACGAAGACCTCGTCGGCATCGTGGTGGATATGGCGGGGCGGTCCGGAGTTTGGCGGGCTGACACTGTCGGTAATCGACATCGCGCCCTGCGAGTCTTCGGTCGCGAGAATGGACTTGTAGAGCGTACCATTCCAGTCGGCCGCATCGGGGCCGAGGATCGAGTTATTCATTGTCGTCTCCTTAGGTCATCAGCGGGGCCTAAAAGGCCGTATCGCAAGAGCCTGAGCGGAAAGCCGAAATTGGCGCTCGAGAAAAATACCTGCCGGTCTCTTGCAATATGCTGACGCTAGCCCATGCCTTTCCATATCGGAAATTGATTGATCTTATGTTAGAAATTGGGTTCATGAATTTCACGAATTTCGACCTGAACCTCCTGCGCATCCTCGACGCCCTTCTCGCGACCGGGTCGACGACCGAGGCCGGTCGCAAGCTGGGCCTCTCGCAGCCCGCGGTCTCGGCAGCGCTCGGGCGCCTGCGCCACGCGCTCTCGGATCCGTTGTTCCTGCGGCAGGGGAGGGGGCTCGTGCCGACCGATTTCGCCGCCGGTCTGCAGGAGCCGCTGCGCCGCCTGCTCGAGGAGGCCGAAACGCTCCTCAGCCCCGAGCGTTTCGACCCGCTGCAGACCGAGGCCCGGTTCAAGCTCTCCGGTGCCGATTTCTTCGCGGAGCTCCTGGTCCCCCAGCTCGGCGACCGGCTGCAGAGACGCGCTCCGGGGATACGCGTCCAGCTCGTCGATCTGGTGCCCGACAGCTATGTCGACACCATCGAGCGCTACCAGGTCGACATGGCCTTCATCCCCAACATGAGCTTTCCCGACTGGATCGCGCACCAGCCGCTCTTCCGCTCGCCTTTCGTGACGGTCGCTTCGCAAAACAATGCCCGCCTGCGCCGCGCCGGGATCGCCCCGGGCGACACCATCCCGCTCGATCTCTATTGCGACATGGCGCATGTGCTGTTCTCGCCCGAGGGCAACATGACCGCGATGGGCGACGCCGCGCTGGCGCGGCTGGGGCGCAAGCGCAAGGTCGCGATGACCATGCCGTTCTTCTCGGGCGTGGCGGGCGCTGTGGCCCGGTCCGAGATGATCGCGCTTCTGCCGGTGCAATACGCAAACCACGTCGCCGACCGGATCGGGCTCGCGCTCTATCGCCAGCCGATGCCGGTGCCCGTCGCGACGGTCTCGATGATCTGGCACCGCCGCTCGACCGAGAATCCGGCCCATCGCTGGCTGCGAGAACAGATCGCCGATCTGACCGCGCCGCTGGACGCGGGCACCGACGCGCCATAGGTCGAGGGGCATGGACGAAGACCCGATTTTCGCCTTGGGCGACATCCACGGCCATCTTGGCGAGCTCGAGCGCGTGCTGGCGCTGATCGACGAGGACCCGGCGGCGGGTGCGCCGGTGGTGTTCCTCGGCGACTATGTCGACCGCGGGCCGGACAGCCGCGGCGTGATCGAGCGCCTGATCGCGGGGCGGGCCAACGGTGCGGCCTGGGTCACCCTCTGCGGCAACCATGACCGGACCATGCTCGACTTTCTCGACGGGACTGGTCGCGGCGAGGGCCGCTTCTGGCTGTCGCGCAACATGGGCGGTCGCGCCACGCTCGCCTCCTACGGTGTCGACTGCCCCGACACCCGCCCGGTCTCCGAAATCCGGGAAGAGGCGCTTCAGGCGATCCCCGAGACGCATATCGCCTTCCTGCGCGCGCTTGAAACGATGCACGTCACCGAGACGCAGGTCTTCGCCCATGCGGGCATCCGCCCCGGCGTGCCGCTCGATGCGCAGGACGAGGCCGACCTTCTCTGGATCCGCGATCCGTTCCTTGACGAAACAGGCGATCACGGGCGGCTCGTCGTGCATGGCCATACCGCCATCGACGCGCCGATCCATTACGGCAACCGGCTCAACATGGATGGCGGCGCGGCCTATGGCCGCCCGCTCCATGCCGCGGTGCTACTGGGCCGCGACGCCTTCGTCCTCACCGCCTTCGGCCGGGCGCGGCTCTGAGAGTCTCGCCCAAGCGTCATAGTGCGACAGGAAGACCTCGCCGGTCATCTCGTCGAGGAACGAGCAGCGCTTGAGCCGGTCCATCACCGGCCCCTTCACCTCCGACAGGTGCAGCCGGATACCCATATCCGCCAGCCGCCGGTTGATCGCCTCGAGCGTTTCGAGCGCCGACAGGTCGACCTCGTTCACCGCCGAGAACAGCAGCACCACGTCGCGGATCTCGGGGCTGCGCAGCACGCGCTCGGTGACATAGTCCTCAAGGAAGCTCGCATTGGCGAAGTAGAGGCTCTCGTCGACCCGCAGCGCCACCAGATGCGGAACGGTGGTCACGTCGTGGCGAAGGATGTTGCGGAAATGCTGGGTGCCCGGCACCAGCCCGATCTCGGCCACATGCGGCTTCGACGTCTTGTAGAGATGCATGCCGATCGACAGCGCCACGCCCGCCGACACCCCGGCCTCGACGCCGAGCGTCAGGGTGACGAGGATCGTCACCGCCACGGCGGCGAAATCGACGCGGTTGTAACTCCAGGCGCGGCTCAGGACGTGCAGGTCGACGAGGCTCAGGACGGCCACGATGATCGTCGCGGCGAGTGTCGCGGTCGGCAGGAAATAGAGAAGCGGCGTCAGGAAGAGTGCGGCCAGGAGGATGCCGATGGCGGTCATGGCGCCCGCGGCGGGGGTCTCGGCGCCCGCGTCGAAATTGACCACCGAGCGGGCGAAGCCGCCGGTCACTGGATAGCCGCCGGTCACGGCAGCGGCGACGTTCGAGGCACCGAGGCCGATCAGCTCCTGGTCGGGAACGATGCGCTGTCGCCGCTTGGCAGCGAGGGTTTGCGCGACCGAGACGGATTCGACGAAGCCTATGATCGAGATCAGGAGCGCGGGCACGAAGAGCGCGCGCCAGAGCTCGGGATCGAGCGCGGGCAGGGTGAGCGGCGGCAGGCCCATCGGCACGGTTCCGACGATGGAGACGCCGTGGGAGTGAAGGTCGAACGCCCAGCTCGCGAGCGTCGTGACGGCCACGGCTCCGACGGGACCGGCCTTGGTCAGGATGTCGGCAAGGCGCGGCCCGACGCCGCGGCTCAGAAGGAGCGGCTTCAGCCCCTTGCGGACCCAGAACAGGAAGGCCAGCGCGCTGCCCCCGATGATCAGGGTCGGCAGGTTGGTGCCGCCGAGGTTCTGCCAGAGCCCGTGGCCGATCTCGACCAGCGTGTGCCCGCCGCCCGAGATACCCAGGATGTGCCGAAGCTGCGAGGCCGCGATCAGGAGGCCCGAGGCCGTGATGAACCCCGCGATCACCGGGTGGCTGAGGAAATTCGCCAGAAATCCCAGCCGCAGGAAGCCCAGAGCCAGAAGGATGGCGCCGGACGCGAAGGCCAGCGTGCCCGCCGCCAGCGCAATCTGCGCCGGGTCGGTCAGTCCGAGCGTGCCGATGGCCGACGCGGTCATCAGCGACACCACCGCGACGGGGCCGACGGCGAGCGTGCGCGACGTGCCGAAGATCGCGTAGGCCACGAGCGGCAGGATCGACGCATAAAGACCCATTTCCGGCGGCAACCCGGCAAGGAGAGCATAGGCCAGGGACTGCGGAATGAGCATGATCGTCACGATCACCGCGGCCAAACCGTCATTGACCGCGGTATCGCGATCATAGCGCCGTCCCCAGTCGAGGATCGGCAGGTAGCGGGCGACGCGGCGGGTCTGGGAAGGGCGGCCGGTCATGGGGTGAGTCTCCGTCAGGACGTTTCGCTTGTCTATATATTCATATTAGTGAATTTGTATAGTCCCCCCTCGCGACGCTTGACGAACCGTGCAGCAGCGGCCCACGCTTCCCCTTGTAGAATTGGGGAAACCCGGCGGCATGCATCTGCATTTCGCCTGCCATCCGTTTATTTCGCAGGCCAATGATTGGAGTTCGGCCAGATTTCCGAGGCTTTCCCCGGCTGCATCGCCTCAAGACGACCGGTCTCGAAACCGGTCCACATCAGCGACAGGACAGGGGGATATTCATCATGTCAGGAACTTTGGTCGTCGGATACGACGCCAGCGATACCGCCGAACGGGCGCTTGCCCATGCGGTCGACGTGGCCAAGAAGCAGGATTCGAGGATCGTCCTCGTGCATGTCCTCGAATGGTCACCCTATTCCTTCCTCACGCCCGAGGAACTGGAAGAGCGGCATTCGCGGCGCCGCGAAGAGCTTGCCCGTGCCGAAAGCGCGGTCATCGCCCCGGTCAAAACGCGACTCGAAGACGAGGGGATCTCGGTCGAAACCCAGATCAACTACGGCCATACGGCGGAACTTCTGATGAAAGTTGCCAAAGAAAGAGGCGCCAGCCAGATCATCGTCGGTCGCGACGGGCATGGCGGCTTCGCCGCGCGCTTCTTCGGCTCGACCGCCGCCACGCTGGTGCAGCTCGCGCCCGTGCCCTGCACGATCGTGCCGTGACGCCGCCATTTCAGGACAGGACAGGATTTTCGACATGAACAAGGTCTTCCCGGGCGCGCTCGCCGCCCTTGCCCTCGTCGCGCTGGCCGCTCCGGCCGCCGCGCAGGGCATCGACGAGCAGGTGAACGCCATCTTCGCAAGCTCGACCGGCTGGTTCGTCAGCCTCATCTTCTCGAACTTTCCCGGCACCAGCTTCCCCTGGATCGTCGGCTGGCTGGTGATCGCGGCCACCGTCTTCACGCTCTATTTCGGCTTCGTCCAGCTTCGCTGGGTCGGCCACTCCATCGCGCTGGTCAAAGGCGATTATTCCGACCCCAATGACGCGGGCGAGGTCAGCCACTTCCAGGCGCTCGCGACCGCGCTGTCGGGCACGGTGGGTCTCGGCAATATCGCGGGCGTCGCGGTCGCCATCGGCATCGGGGGACCGGGGGCCACGTTCTGGATGATCCTCGCGGGTCTCATGGGCATGGCGTCCAAGTTCACCGAATGCACGCTCGGCGTGAAATACCGCAACGAGTTCGAGAACGGCACCGTCTCGGGCGGGCCGATGTACTACCTCACCAAGGGCTTCAAGGAGCGTAACCTGCCCGGAGGCGGCATCCTCGCCGTCCTCTTCTCGATCTTCTGTATCCTCGGCGCGCTGGGCGGCGGCAACATGTTCCAGGCCAACCAGGCGCATGCGCAGCTCGCGAACGTACTGGGCGACTATCCGGGCTGGATCACCGGCGTGATCTTCGCGGCCATCGTCTTTGCGGTGATCGTCGGCGGCCTCAAGTCCATCGCGCGGGTCACCGAAAAGGTCGTGCCCTTCATGGGCGTGCTCTATGTCGGCACCGCGCTGATCATCATCCTGATGAACGCCGACCAGATCGGCTGGGCCTTCGGGCAGATCTTCGAAGGTGCCTTCACCGGCCTCGGCGTCGCGGGCGGCTTTGTCGGCGCGCTGATCCAGGGCTTCAAGCGGGCGGCCTTCTCGAACGAGGCGGGCGTCGGCTCGGCGGCCATCGCGCACTCCGCGGTGAAGACCAAGGAGCCGATCACCGAGGGCTTCGTGTCCCTGCTCGAGCCCTTCATCGACACGGTCGTGGTCTGCACCATGACCGCGCTGGTGATCATCATCACCGGGCAGCTCGTGTCCGATCCCGAAACCGGCCTCTACATGGTCACCGAAAGCGGTGCGATCGAGACCGTGGGCGGCACATCGGGCGTGGCACTGACCTCGGCGGCGTTCTCGTCTTCCATCGACGGGTTCAAATACGTGCTCGCCATCGCGGTGATCCTCTTCGCCTTCTCGACCATGCTGAGCTGGTCCTATTACGGCCTCAAGGCCTGGACCTTCCTCTTCGGCGAGGGCCAGACCAAGGAGGTCATCTTCAAGGTGATCTTCTGCCTCTTCGTCATCATCGGCGCGGCCTCGAACCTCGGCCCGGTGATCGACTTCTCCGACGCGGCGATCTTCGCCATGGCGGTGGTCAACGTGATCGGCCTCTACTTCCTGATGCCGATCGTGAAGCGGGAGCTGAAGAACTACACCGCCAAGCTTCGCTCCGGAGAGATCAAGAAGTTCTCCTGACGCAAGACCTCGGGGCGGCGCTCACGCGCCGCTCCACCTCCTCGCGCGCTCGCGAGCCGTATCAAACGCCGCGACGCAGTCCCCGATCCCTCCCAAATCTGCGCTCTCCGCGCCAAACCGGGCGCCCCGCCGAACCCGCGACCGCCGGGCCGCCTTGCGCCGTCGCCCGCTGCGGCCTAGGTCTGATCCATCCACAGACAGGACCGGACATGGCCCACGACCTCGCCTCCCTGACCCAGGCGCTTCTCGCCGCCGCCAAACGCGCCGGAGCCGACGCGGCCGACGCGCTCGCCATCGACGGGCGCTCGGTCTCCATCGACGTGCGTGGCGGCACCCTGGAACAGGCCGAGCGCTCCGAGGCGGTGGAGCTCGGTCTGCGCGTCCTTCTCGGCCAGCGCTCCGCGACCATCTCCGCCTCCGACATCCGCCCCGAGACGATGGAGGCGATGGCCACCCGCGCCATCGCCATGGCCCGCGAAGCGCCCGAGGACCCCTATATCGGCCTCGCCGATCCCGACGCGCTGGCCCGCGACATCCAAGTCGATGCGCTCGAGCTTTACGACCCGGCGCCGGAACCGTCGCCCGCCGATCTCGAGGAGGATGCCAAGCGCGCCGAGGCCGCGGCCATGGCGGTCAAGGGCATCACCCGGATCGACGCGGCCTCAGCGGGCTACGGCGCGAGCCGCATCCATCTCGCCGCGACCAACGGCTTCTCTGGCGGCTACAGCCGCTCCTCGCGCTCGACCTCGCTTGTGGCCATCGCGGGCGAGGGGACCGGCATGGAGCGCGACTACGACGGCGACAGCCGCATCTTCCAGACCGATCTGCGCAGCCCCGAGGATATCGGCACCAGCGCCGCCGAGCGCACGCTCGCGCGCCTGAACCCCCGCCGCCCGAAGACCGGCGCCTATCCGGTGCTCTTCGACGAGCGTGTCTCGTCGAGCCTGATCGGTCATCTCCTCTCGGCGATCAACGGCGCGGCCATCGCCCGGGGCGGGTCCTGGGCGCGCGATCTTCTCGGAAAGCAGGTCCTGCCGCGCGCGCTCTCGCTGACCGAGGACCCGCGCCGCCGCCGGGCCACCGGCTCCCGCCCCTTCGATGCCGAAGGTCTGCCGACCCGCCAGCGGGCGATCGTCGAGGACGGCATTCTCACCGGCTGGACGCTCGATCTGGCCACCGCGCGCAAGCTCGGGCTTCAGAGCACCGCCAATGCCGCCCGCGCCATCGCCTCGGGCCCCAACCCGTCGAACTGGAATATCGCGCTGTCGCAATCGGACCGCAGCCAGGCCGACCTGATGGCCGAGATGGGCACCGGGCTGCTCGTCACCTCGATGATCGGCGCGACGATCAACCCCAATACCGGCGATTACTCGCGCGGGGCAGCGGGGATGTGGATCGAGAACGGCGTCCCGAAATACCCGGTCTCGGGCGTCACCATCGCGGGCTCGCTTCCGGAGATGCTGAAGACGCTCCTGCCAGCCAACGATGCGCGGCCCTGGCTCTCGCGCGTCGTGCCCTCGCTTCTCGTCGAAGGTCTCACCCTTGCCGGAGAGTGACGGCGATCTGGCACTTCTCCTGACCGCCGCAGAGGCCGCGGGCGAGATCGCGATCCGTCACGCGGGCCGACCGCTGATGGTCACCGAGAAGCCCGGAGGCGCGGGGCCGGTCACCAATGCCGATCTCGCCGTGAACGCGGTGCTCGAGGACATGCTGCGCAGCGCCCGACCCGAGTATGGCTGGCTCAGCGAGGAAAGCGCCGACGACCCCGCGCGGCTCGACGCGCCCGCCACCTTCATCATCGACCCGATCGACGGCACCCGCAGCTTCATCGACGGCTCCGACATCTGGGCGCATTCCCTGGCCATCGCGCGGGGCGGCGAGATCACCGCGGCGGTCGTCTACCTGCCGGTGGTCTCGCGGCTCTACGCCGCCGCGCGCGGCGAAGGCGCGACGCTGAATGGCCGGGCGCTCCGCGCCTCGTCCCGGGCCGCGCTGGCCGAGGCCGAGGTTCTGACCACCCGCCCCAATCTCGATCCCCGCTTCTGGAAGGGCGCCCCGCCGCGCTTCCGCCGCTCCCACCGCCCGTCGCTCGCCTACCGCCTCGCCCTCGTGGCCGAGGGCCGCTTCGACGCGATGTTCACCTTCCGCCCGTCCTGGGAATGGGACATCGCCGCGGGCGCGCTGATCTGCACCGAGGCCGGAGCCCGCGTCACCGACCGCCGCGGCGCCCCCCTGCGCTTCAACGCCGCCCACCCCCAGGCCGACGGCGTCGTGGCGGGCCCGGAAGGCGTCTGGGGCGAGGTGATGCAGGCCCTGGATCACCCGCCGGTCGCCTGAGCCGAACGCGTCAGCGGTTCGCCCTCCAAAGCACTGATCGCCCCCGCCTGTCGCACTGACCCGCCGCGGTGCCTGTCGTGGCATCATCGCGCGCGCATCTCGGCGCGTGGCAGGGCACGCGACCTTGTGCTCGCAGAGCGGCAGCTTTACGCTTATGGCCAATCCCTGACATCACAGCCTCGGAGCCCTCACATGCAGCGTCTGCACCTCGTCTTCGGCGGCGAGCTCGTCTCACCCTCGAAGAACCAGTTCAAGAACGTGGACGACATCCATATCGTCGGGATTTATCCCGATTACGCCAAGGCTTACGATGCCTGGAAGGCCGAGGCGCACCGTACCGTCGACAACGCCCATATGCGCTACTTCATCGCGCATCTGCACCGTCTTCGCGACGAGGGGACACCGGCCTCCCCGACCGAGGAACTTGGCGTCTAGGCCTTGCCGCGGCGGGCGTTCTCTCTTCGGGCCTATCTCGCGCTGGCCCGGGCAAGGGGCGCGGCGGGGCCCGGCCCGGACGCGCCGGAGCGGCCGAAGGGCGCGCTCCTGTGGTTGCATGCCTGCAGCCGGGCCGACACCGCCCCGCTCGAGACCTTGGCGCAGCGGATGATCCAGCAGCGCCCCGATCTCTCGCTCCTCAGAACCGGCGCATGGGAGCAGCCCGATCTGACCTTGCCCGCGGATACGCCGTCGGATGCGGCGCGCTTCCACGCGACCTGGCGCCCCGATCTCGGTGTCTGGAGCGGCTACGATCTCAGCCCGGCGCTGATCGCCGCGGCCACGGGGCCGATGATCCTCGTCAATGCCGGGGAAGAGCCGTTCAGCACGCCCGCCGCCCGCTGGATGCCGGATGCGGCGCCCGCGACGCTCCAGCTTTTCTCGCAGATCTACGCGACCTCCGCAGAGGCGAGCCGGGCGCTCCGCCGGTCGGGCGTCGAGAGCGCCCGCATCCGCGCGGCAGGCCCGCTCACGGACATTCCCCCGGCGCTCGATTGCTCGGATACGGCACATGAGGAGACCGCCCAGATCCTCGCCGCGCGCCCGCTCTGGCTTGCTGCCCGCCTGCGCGCCCCCGAGGCCCGGGCGGTGATCGACGCGCATCTGCGCGCCGCGCGCCTGGCGCATCGGCTTCTCCTCGTGATCGTGCCGCAAACCGTCGAGGATGCCGCCGAGGCCGAGGCCGTCGCGCGCGATAGCGGCGCGCGGCTGTGTCTCTGGGACGCGGACGAGATGCCGGACGAGAACACCCAGATCCTGCTTTGCGGCGACGCCAGCGAGCTCGGCCTCTGGTACCGGCTCGCACCGCTCAGCTTCCTCGGCGGCTCGCTGATGCCCGGCGAAGGCGGCACCAATCCCTTCGAGGCCGCCGCTCTTGGCTCCGCCATTCTCTACGGCCCCAATGTCGGACGGCACCTGACCGCCTATACGCGGCTCGTCGATGCGGGCGCGGCGCGGATCGTGCGCGATACCGACAGCCTGGGCGGCGCGGTCGCGCAGCTTGTCGCGCCGGACCGGGCCGCGGCCATGGCGATGGCGGGCTGGGAGATCGTCAGCCAGGGCGCCGAGGTCACCGACGCGATCATCGACGCCGCCTTCGAGCTGATCGACGCGCCCCCCGCGCCCGAGGTGGCCTGATGCG